>NZ_JBHWIR010000123.1:7139-23322 GCF_042731835.1 Kitasatospora sp. NPDC059817
TTGGTTTTTTTTTATTGTCCCGGGGGCCCGGGCCGGGCCGGCGGGGGCCCAGGGCCCACGTTCCAGGCGCTGCCACTCCCCCGCACGGGCCCGGGCGCGGATCCCACCGCCCCGGGTCCCGTCGTACCGGCTCCGCCCCCGCCACCCGACCCGTCCCACTCGCCCGGGGAGTCAAGGAATGCCGCTCCAACGCCATCTCAGCAAGGGCCGCGAGATCGCCCGAACCGCCGGGGACCACGCCTCCGACATGTTCGCCCCGCTCTCCGTGATCGGCCGCGGACTGCGCCACCACGCGGGCTGGGCCAAGGACCGCTGGAACGCCACCCCGAAGGAGCGCCGCGGCCCGACGCTGTTCCTCTCCGCCGCGATGCTGGTCGGCGTCTACCTGCTGCCGCACGGCCTGCTGTTCGCCCTGATCGCCCTGATGGCCAGCTCCGCCTGGACCGGCCGGGCCCCCAAGCCGGCACCCGCCCCGCCCGCCCCGGACATCGCCGACATCAAGCTCGGCGCGCTCTACGCGGCGCTCACGCCGTACCTGTGCGGCCCCGAGGACGCCAACCCGCTGTACCACTACGAGGGCCACTACAAGCGCGCCTTCGGCTCCTGGGAGTTCGACGACGAGGGCCGGCTCTCCCGGCTGGAACTCGGCTACCCGGCGTACTTCACCGACACCGAGCCGGGCGCGCGGGCCCGGATCGAGCAGGTCGTCCAGGGCAAGGCCGGCCGGGCCCGGGAGTACCGCTTCGACTGGGACGAGGAGTCCAACCGGCTGCGGATCGCCGCGCTCACCCCGCTGCCCGCCGACATCGTCGCCCAGCGCTTCGTGGCCGCCCCCGGCGAGATCGTGCTCGGCTTCACCGACGAGGACGGCACCGCCCGGACCATCCCGGTCTTCCAGGGCGGCGCGATCGCCCAGCAGCCGCCGGTCGTCTGGCGCACCGGCCCGCGCTCGGCCGAGCCGCACCTGCTGGCACTCGGCGTCACCGGCTACGGCACCTCCAGCCTGATCCGCTCGATCGCGCTCCAGGCGCTCCCGTACGGGGACCTGGTGGTGGTCGACGGCGCGGGCACCGGGGAGCACGCCTGCCTGGTCAACCGGCCCGGCGTGCACACCGTGGAGACCAGCCTGCACGGCGCGCTGGCCGCGCTGGAGTGGGCCTCCCAGGAGACCGAGCGCCGGCTCGCCGCGCTGAACGCCGCCCGGCACGCCGGCACCGCGCCGCCCGAGGACGCCACCCGTCCGCTCTGGCTGCTCCTGGACCACCCGACCGAGCTGAGCGAGCTCGCCCACGCCGAGGGCCGCCCGGACCCGCAGGACCTGCTGGAGCTGCCGCTGCGGCACGGCCGCGCCGCCCGCGTCACCGTGGTGATCGCCGACGACATCGAGGCCAGGGGCCGGATCACCGCGACCGTGCGCTCCACCACCCGGGCCCGGGTGCTGCTCGGCCCCGCCGGCCCCGAGGAGGGCCACGCCGTGCTCGGCGCGCCGCTGGACATCGTGCCCGCCGCGCACGCCCCCGCCGGCCGCGGCTACGCCCGGATCGGCAACAGCACCCCCGTCCGGCTCCAGGTGCCCGCCACCGTCGACCCGCTGGACGAGGAGGCCCCGGCCCAGCTGCGGGACGCGGTGATCGCCCTGCTGCCGCACCGCGACACCCGCACCGAGGCCGCCGCCGACCTGCCGCCCCGGCCGGAGCGCCCGCCGGCGGCCCTGCCGGCCGATCCGGCCCCCCGGGCCCACCCGGTCGACCTCGCCAAGGGCGAGCCGATGATCCGTTCCCGCCCGATCTCCTGACCGCGGCGGACGGGGGCGGCGGCGCTCGTCGAATCCCGTCCCGGTAGGCTCGTCCAGGAAAGGCCGACCGATCACCAGATGTGAAATAGGTGACACCTAGGGTGATATCCACGGCCAGATGTGACAAATCGGGCGCCGATGGGTACAAACAGGGGCGGCACGACAGACGACGCATGTCCCGGGACGGGAATCTTCGTCGGAAGCCGAGCGTTGACCGAACGACGAAGAACAGCGACCACTAGTCCTGTGGGCTATAAGCCCGGGAGGCACGATTCATGAGCGAGCGAGCTCTCCGCGGCACGCGACTCGGGGCCACTAGCTACGAGACCGACCGCGGTATCGATCTGGCTCCCCGCCAGACCGTCGAGTATGCATGTCAGAACGGACACCGATTCGAGGTTCCTTTCTCGGTCGAGGCGGAGATCCCCCAGGCCTGGGAATGCCGCTTCTGTGGCCAGGAGGCGGTACTTCTCGACGGCGACGAGCCGGAAGAGAAGAAGGTCAAGCCGACGCGTACCCATTGGGACATGCTGATGGAGCGCCGGACCCGTGAGGAACTGGAGGAGGTACTGGCCGAGCGACTGGCCGTGCTCCGCTCCGGCGGAATGAACCTCGCGGTGCACCCGCGGGACACCCGCAAGAGCGCCTGACCTCGCTCCCGCCACGGCGGGAGGACGCGAAAAGGGACCCTGGTCACCAGGGTCCCTTTCGCGTTCCCGCCTCGCGGTCCCCGGGACGGGAACGCGGGACGGGAGGGGCGGTCAGCCCGAGATCGGCGGGCGGTACGTGGTGTCCGGGCCCTGCGGACCGCGCGGGCCGTCGCCTGGCTCCACCACCTCGCCCTGGATCACCTTGCCGTCCGGGCGGTGGATGCGCAGCTGCTCCTGCAGCCGCATCGCGTCCGCGAACGGGTCCGCCCCGGCGGCGACGGTGCTGCGCAGCGCCTTGTCGGCCACCCGACGGCCACCGGCCCGCCAGAGCGCCCGGGTGGGCGGGAACAGCAGGGTGAGCGCCACCAGGTCCGACAGGAAGCCCGGGACGATCAGCAGCAGGCCCGCCAGCACCGTCAGGCTGGTGCCGGTCTGGGGCTGCTCGGACTTCGGGTCCTTGCTCTGCTCGATCGCCGCGGACAGCGCCTTCAGCCCGGCCCGCTTGATCAGCGAACCGCCGATCAGCGCGCCCGCGATGAGCAGCAGCACGACGACGAATCCACCCAGCCACGAGCCCACTTGGACCAGCAGCCAGATCTCCAGCACCAGCCAGGCGGTGATCAGCAGCGGCAGCACCCGGCGGAGCTTGCCGCGCGGGGCCGGACGGGCGGGGGTAGCTTGCTGGGTCACGGTACGAATCCACTCCAAGCAGTGCTCTGCGCGCCGCACGGGAGGTCCGGGCCGGCTACGGCACCACCTGGTCCAACGATTCCCCGGCGGCCGGTGTTCCGGCGCCGGCCTTCCGTCGGCGGCCGACCAGCACGCCCGCGCCGCAGGCCAGCAGGCCTGCGAGGGCCAGCGTCCACTCCGGCGCGGCGCCGACCCGGTCGGCGACCGTGGTGCCGTCGCGCAGCGGGACGACCGCCGACAGCTCGGCCGCGGTCAGCTCCTCGGTGCGCTGCTGGACCGTGCCGTCCGGGGCGATCACCGCGCTGATGCCGCTGGTGGCGGCGATCAGCACGGCCCGGCCGTGCTCGACCGCGCGCAGCCGGCTCATCGCGAGCTGCTGCTCGGGCTGGCCCGTCTTGGCATAGGTCGCGTTGTTGGTCTGGACCACCAGGACGCGGGCGCCGCTGTCCACGGTGTCGCGGACGATCTCGTCGTAGGCGACCTCGAAGCAGATCACGTCGCCGATCCGGGCCGGGCCGAGCTGCATGACGCCGTTGTGGTCGCCGGGGTAGAAGTCCCGGGCGACCCGCTGGAGGCGGGTGATCACCTTCATCAGCTGCGCGCGGAACGGCACGTACTCGCCGAACGGGACGGGGTGCTGCTTGGTGTAGGAGGCGCCGGGGCCGGTCTTCGGGTCCCAGACGATGCCCTCGTTCTGGACGTGCTGCGCGTCCGGGCCGTCCACCAGGGTGCCGACCAGGGTGGGCACGCCGACCGTCTTCACGGCCTGGTCGATGCGCTGGTAGGCGAGCGGGTCGCTGAACGGGTCCAGGTCGGAGGAGTTCTCCGGCCAGATCACGATGTCGGGGCGCTCGACCTTGCCGGCGGCGATGTCCGCGGCCAGCCGCTCGGTCGCCACCGCGTGGTTGTTGAGGACCATCATCGGGCGGCCCAGGAAGTCCATGCCCGGGTTGGGCACGTTGCCCTGGACGATGGCGACCTTGACGGTGTCGGCCGGCGCGGTCGGCACCGGCACCAGGTACCCGGCCAGCAGCGCGGCCACCGCGCCCAGCCCCGCCAGCGCGGCGGCCCGGGGCGTCTTACGCGGCCCGCGCAGGCGCAGCACGGCGCCGGCGAGCAGGGCGCCCGAGAGGGCGACCGCGAAGGTCACCAGCGGTGCGCCGCCGAGCGCGGCCAGCGGCGTGAACGGGGTCGCGGTGTTGGCGAAGGCCAGCCGCCCCCACGGGAAGCCGCCGAACGGCAGCCGGTCGCGCGCCCACTCCTGGGTGATCCACAGGCAGGCCGCCCAGAGCGGCCAGGCCGGCAGCCGGGCGGTGAGGGCCAGGCCGCCGCCGAGGACGGCCAGGAACAGCGCCTCCACGACCGACAGGCCGACCGTCGCGTCCCAGCCGACCACCCGCAGCCAGCTGAGCAGCATCAGGAAGAACGGCAGGCCGAAGGCGAAGCCCGTCCAGGCCGCCTGGCGGACGGTGCGGCCCCGGGTGAGCAGGGACAGCGCGGCGACGCCGAGCAGCGACAGCGGCCACAGGTCGAAGGGCGGGAAGGCGAGTGCGAGCAGCAAGCCCGCCAGGGCCGCGAGGCCGGTGCGGGGAAGGCCCGCCCGGACCTTGGCGACGGCGCGGGCGGCCCGGCCGGGCCTGGGCGCCGACTCCGCCGGTTCGGGTGCGGCCCCGGGCCGCTCCTGGGTGACGGGCATGGCCACCGGCGCACCATCTTCCTGGATCTTGCTGTTCGGACGCTGTCCGAAGAAGGTACCCCGGACGGTCAGGGAAGCGTGAGGTCAGGGTGGTAGCAGGGTCAGCGGCTCACGGCCCCGGTGGGCTTGCCGCACATGCCCCGTCGGAGGCGCTGTGCTGCTCGCCCAGGGGTTCCGGGTGGAAGTCCGGGGCGAGCAGCTCGCGGGGGTCGGTGAAGCCGGCGGGGCGGTCGTCCTGGGGTCGACCCACGGCCGCCGGGCCGCCGCTTCAGCTGGGTTGATGCGGGCCTGCTCGGCTCTACCCGGCGGCCAGGTGGACGGTGCGGCCGCGGACGACGGTGCGCAGGCAGGCCGGCAGCGGGTGGCCGGGGGTGAGGTCGGGCAGGCCCGGGGTGCCGGAGCGCGGGTCGGTGGACCAGCCCGCCACCCGGGAGTCGGGGGCCTGGACGACCAGTTCGTCGGCGGCCCAGATCGCGTAGCTGGCGACGGCGCCGGGCACGAGTACGCCGTCCTGGTCGCGGCCGATCGCGCGCCAGCCGCCGCGGGTGTGCGCGGTGAAGGCCGCGCGGACGGAGATCCGGTGGTCCAGGGTCTGGTGGAAGGCGGCCGCGCGGACGGTGCCCCAGGGGTCGAGCGGGGTGACCGGGGCGTCCGAGCCGAAGGCCAGCGGCACGCCGGCCCGCAGCAGGGCGGCGAAGGGGTTGAGCCTGGCGGCCCGCTCGGCGCCGAGGCGCTGGACGTACATGCCGTCCGGGCCGCCCCAGGCGGCGTCGAAGGCGGGCTGGACGGAGGCGGTGAGGCCGAGCTCGGCGAAGGCGGCGACGGACTTGTCGTCCAGCGCCTCGGCGTGCTCGACGCGGTGGCGCAGCGCCCGGACCCGCCCGGCGCCGACCCGCTCCCCGGCCGCCCGGACGCCGTCCAGGACGGCGGCCACGGCCGCGTCGCCGATGGCGTGGAAGCCGGCCTGGAGCCCGGCCTCGGTGCAGGCGGCGACGTGGTCGGCGACCTGCTCGGCGGTCAGGTAGGCGGTGCCGGTGTGCTCGGCGTCGGCGTAGGGGGTGTGCAGGCAGGCGGTGTGCGAGCCCAGCGCGCCGTCCGCGAAGAGGTCGCCGCCGGCGCCCACCGCGCCGAGTCGGCGGGCCGTCTCGGCGCCGCCCAACTCGCCCCAGTAGCCGAAGACTTCGGGGCCTTCGCCCTCGGCGGCGAGGGCCAGCAGGGCGGCCAGGTCGGCCTCGGAGGAGATCTCCGGGCCGGCGCACTCGTGCAGCGCGCCGATGCCGAGTTCGGCGGCGCGGGCGAGGGTGGCGCGCTGGGCGCGGCCGCGCTGCTCGGGGGTGAGGTGGGCGAGCGCGGTCCGCCGGACGGCGTGGTGGGCGTCCTTGGTGAGCGGGCCGTCGGCGGTGTGGCCGGGGCGCTCGGCCAGGCCGGGGGCGAGGCTGCGCAGCGCGGTGGTGGCGAGCGCGGAGTGCACGTCGGTGCGGGAGAGGTAGAGCGCGGCGCCGCGGGCGGCGGCGTCGAGTTCGGCGAGCGTGGGCGGGCGGCCCTCGGGCCAGCCGGTCTCGTCCCAGCCGTGGCCGATGAGCACCCCGCCGGGCTCGGGGCGGGCGTCGACGAAGGCGGTGACGGCGGCGAGGGCGGCGGCCAGCGAGGGGCTGCCGGTGAGGTCGAGGCCGGTGAGCGCCAGGCCGGTGGCGGTGGCGTGCACGTGGGCGTCGACGAAGGCGGGGGTGACCAGGGCGCCGTCCAGCTCGACGATCTCGTCGGCTGCGGCGGCGTACGCCCCGGCGGCGCCGTCGCTGCCGACCCAGGCGATGTGCTCGCCCTCGACGAGCATCGCGGTGGCGAAGGGGTCGGCGGGGCTGTAGACGGCGCCGCCGCGCAGCAGGACGGTCCGGGAAGTGCGTTCGGTCATGCCGCTAAGTCTGCACCTGCGGGGTTCGTCCTCAGAGCTTCGGGGGTCGCGCTTCGTAGGGGGTGGAGAGGACGACGGTGGTGCGGGTGGAGACGCCGGCGGCACTGCGGATGCGGGCGAGCAAGTCCTCCAGGTCACCGGGGGCGCCGACACGCACCTTGAGGATGTAGTTCTCGTCGCCGGCGACGCTGTGGCAGGCCTCGATCTCGGGCAGGCCGGCCAGCCGTTCGGGGGTGTCGTCCGGGGCGCTGGGGTCGAAGGGCTTGACCGAGATGAACGCGGTCAGCGCCAGGTCGACGGCGTCGGGGTCGATGATCGCGGTGTAGCCGCGGATCACCCCGCGCTGTTCGAGGCGGCGCACCCGCTGGTGCACCGCCGAGGTGGACAGGCCGGTGGCCTTGCCCAGGTCCGTGTAGCTCATCCGGCCGTCCTCTAGGAGCAGCTGGACGATGCGTTGGTCGAGATCCTCCACAGTGCGCAAACCTACCCGGTCGGGGGCACGGGGGGCGCACGCGGTGTCACATCGGGTGCCCGCAGGTGTCACGCGGGCAAATGCCAGGCGAATGTGGCAGTGGATGTGGCCAAGGACACACCCGGTGCATCACGGTGCACCGGACCGCAGGGTTATGAGCCCGAATCGGAGGGAAGTGCTGGTTGTGGCCCCGGGCGACCACGCCGGGCCCGATCCGAGGGGGATCCTCATGCCGACTGACCAGCGTGCCCTGGGCGCCGACGAGACCGACGATACGACCGGCCGCGACGACCTCGCGGTCGATCACGGCCACGTCCCGGGCATCGACCCGGGCGAGGCCGAGACCTGGGACATCTTCCGGGTGCACTGCCCCGAGTGCCGCCGCCCGATCGCCCTGGTGGCCGACGAGGAGCGGCTGCCGCAGCACGCGCTGCTGCCGACCGCCTGGAACCCCTTCGCCCCCGCGCTGTGCCCGGGTTCGGGCACGCCGACCGACGACCTCGCCGAGGTGGAGACCCCGGAGGACGACCAGCCGGCCGGGCTCGACGCGCTGTTCAGGCTCCCCACCGAACTCGACTGGCGCACCCAGCCGTTCTCGCACGCGGTGGCGCACCGGCCGACGCGGACCGCCGTCGTCGCCCCGGCCGTCCCCGTCATCTCGGCCATCCCCGAGCAGCGCCGCCGCCTGGTCCGGCGCTGACCCGCCAGCCCGGGCAGGCGGGTTGACGCAGAGACGAAGACGCCTCCGGCCGTCACTCCGCACCCTGGAGTGACGGCCGGAGGCCGTTTGTGGGGGGGATCAGCCCTTGGTGAGGTGGCGGCCGATCACCAGGCGCTGGATCTGGTTGGTGCCCTCGACGATCTGCAGCACCTTCGCCTCGCGCATGTAGCGCTCGGCCGGGAAGTCCTGCGTGTAGCCGTAGCCGCCGAGCACCTGGACCGCGTCGGTGGTCACCCGCATCACGGCGTCGGTGCAGAACAGCTTGGCCATCGCCGCCTCCTTGGAGAACGGCAGGCCCGCGTCCCGCAGCCGGGCGGCGGACAGGTAGAGCGCCCGCCCGGCCTCGATCTGGGTGGCCATGTCGGCGAGCATGAAGGACAGGCCCTGGAACTCGGCGATCGGGCGGCCGAACTGGCGGCGGGTGCGCGCGTAGTCGACCGCGAGGTCGAGCGCGGCCTGGGCGACGCCGACCGCGCAGGCGGCGATGCCGAGGCGGCCGGAGTCCAGTGCGGCGAGCGCGATCTGGAAGCCCTGGCCCTCCTCGCCGATCAGCCGGTCGCGGGCGACCCGGGCGCCGTCGAAGTGCAGCTGCGCGGTCGGCGAGGAGCGCATGCCCATCTTGTGCTCCGGCGGAGCGGCCGACAGGCCCTGTGCGTCGCCCGGGACGAGCAGGCAGCTGATGCCCTTGGAGCCCTCGTCGCCGGTGCGCACCAGGGCGCTGTAGAAGTCCGCCCGGCCGCCGTGGGTGATCCACGCCTTGGTGCCGTTCACCACGTACGCGTCGCCGTCGAGGTCGGCGCGGGTGCGCAGCGCGGCCGCGTCCGAGCCGGACTGCGGTTCGGAGAGGCAGTAGGCGCCGAGCTGCTCGCCGGAGAGCATTCCGGGCAGCCACCGGCCGCGCTGCTCCTCGGTGCCGAAGCCGGCCAGCGCGTGGCAGGAGAGGGTGTGCACGCTCACCCCGAGGCCGACGGCCAGCCAGCCGGCCGCCAGCTCCTCCAGCACCTGCAGGTACACCTCGTAGGGCTGCCCGCCGCCGCCGTACTTCTCGTCGTAGGGGAGGGAGAGCAGGCCGGCCTCGCCGAGGGTGCGGAAGACCTCTCGCGGGAAGCGGTCGGCGGCCTCGTCCTCGGCCGCGCGGGGCTGCAGCTCGCGCTGGACCAGGTCCCGGGTGAGGCTCAGCAGCTCGTGGGCCTCCTCGCTGGGCAGCTGGCGCTCCACGGCTTTCACTGGGGACGGGGTCATGGCGGCGGTCGCCTCCTCGATCGGGCACCGGAGCGTGGTGTGGCTGGTCCGGCGCGGGTGTGGCAGGTCGGCCCGACCGGCACCGGATTACGGTGAACGGCCGTTCACAGGCATGGCGATGCGAGTATGCCGGAAACCCGCGCCGCCGTCACGATCACCCAGGAGTAACTGGACGGACTGGTGGGCTACGGCACCGTAGGGTTGCCGTTGTGGCTGCTTCCCGACCCCTCGCCCCCGCCCTTTCGCCCGTTCCCGGCGACGCGGTGGCCTCGCTCGCGGCGGAGCTGCGCGCGCTGCCGCCCTCCTGTGGGCCGGTGCGGCTGGTCGCGGTGGACGGGCACGCGGGCTCGGGCAAGACGACCTTCGCCGGGCGGCTGGCGGCGGCGCTCGGCGGGGCGCCGGTGGTCCACCTCGACGACCTGGCCACCCACGCCGAGCCCTTCGGCTGGACCGGGCGGTTGCGCGAACAGGTGCTGGAGCCGCTGGCGGCCGGCCGGGACGGTGCGTACCGGGTGTACGACTGGACGCTGCGCCGCTTCGCGGGCACCGCCGCGGTGCCGGTCGCCCCGGTGGTGCTGGTGGAGGGTGTCGGCGCCGGGCGGCGGGCGGTGCGGCCGTGGCTGGCCCGGGTGATCTGGCTGGAGTTGGACGCCGCCTCGGCCCGGCGGCGCGGCGAGCAGCGGGACGGGCCGGATCTGGCCGAGTTCTGGGCCGGCTGGGCGCGGGCCGAATCGGCGCATTTCGCCGCGGATCCGAGCCGTCCGTTCGCCGGGACGCGGGTCGACGGGGTGACCGGACGAATCACACCGGGCACCGTGGGTGAACCTTCAACAAGCCCTTGACCTGCACTGTCACCAGGATTTAGGTTCTCCTCAGCCGCCGGAACGGAATGTTCCGGCCGCCTCGGACCCGGCGTCCCCGACTTGTTCCCCCGTGAGCCGGGGGCGCCGTCCGGTCCTTTCCGAATCGCGCTCCCCCGCCGCCGGTCCAGGCCCCCACCCGCTCAACGACCGCTCACACGATCGCATTTGACTCCGTGGGCGCCCTTCCGGATCAGCGCCACGCCGGTACGATTCCTCGCAGGCGCAGATGCGCCCGGGGGCTTTCGACCACCGGCCCGGCTGCACGCAGGCGACCTGCCACCGAGCCCCGGGCCAAGCCGCGGGGGGCGTGAGTGACGACGGTGGACAGTTCGGACAGCAACGCGGGCGGCCCGGACCGGCTCGCCGAACGCGCGTGGCTGCGTGCCATGGACGCGTACACGGCGGGCGCGTACGCCCGTGCCGAGGAGGAGTTCCGCGCGGCCGTCCGGCTGGACCCGGGCATGGCCGACGCCTGGCTCGGCCTGCACGCGCTGCGCAGTGACACCTCGGCGGCGCTGCTGGCCATGTACCGCAACCAGAAGCGGTTCGGCGAGCAGCGGCGGCGCCACCGCCGCCCGCTCAGTTCCTGGTACTGGCTGGGCTGGTGGGTGCAGCCCGTCCTGGAGGACGCCCGCGACCTGGCGCTGGCGCACGCCTCGCACTGGCTGGACGGCCGCCACCTGGCCGAGCTGGACCGGGCGCTGGAACAGTGCCCGGCGCCCAGCGAGGACCCGTCCGCCCAGTTCCTGTACGCCTGCCGGTCCTATCTGCTCAAGGACTGGGAGCAGCTGATCCGGGACACCGACCGGCTGCTGGACGACCCGCTGCTCGGCATCGAGGCCGGGCTGTTCGCCGGCATGGCGCGGGTCCGACTGGACATGTGCGCCCAGGCGCAGGCGCCGCTGGCCGCCTCGCTGGCCCGCTGCCGCTCCGAGCAGCCCCAGCGCAAGGAACTGCGGTACTGGCTGGCCCGGGCGTACGAGGGGGCCGGGCGCAGTGCGGCCGCGCTGCCGCTCTACCGGGCGGTGCACCGGGCCGATCCGGTGTTCATGGACACCGCCGCGCGGCTGGCCGCGATCGCGGCGGAGGACGGGTTGGCGGACGACCTGCCGGACGCCCTGCTGGACGGCGGCCTGCCGGCGGGCGGGCGGGTGGCCGGGTACGAGGGCACCGAGCCGGACGAGATGGACGGGACGGACGAGGCGGACTTCCAGGACGGGGCCGGGTACGCCACGGCGGGGGGCTTCGGCGACGCGGCCCCCGGGTTCACCGAGAGCGCCGGGTTCACCGAGGGCGCCGGGTACACCGGCGGGGTCGGATTCGTCGAGGGGGTCGGGTTCCTCACGGGGCCCGGCCCGGGCGACGGCTCCACGGCCGGCCCGGCCCCGCAGGCGGCCGGCGAGCGGTCGGGTTCGCCGGGCGGCTCCGCCGCCCCGCTGCCGGCGCCGGTCCGCGCCGAGGCCCAACCCCGCACCGCGCCGCTGCCCGCCGCCCAACCGGTCGACGACGAGCGCGAGTTGGACGCGGCGCTGGCGGAACTCTCGCTGATGGTGGGCCTGGAGCCGGTCAAGCGCCAGGTGCGGGCGCTGTCGGCGCAGCTGCGGATGTCCAGACTCCGGGCCGCGCAGGGCCTGCCGGTCCAGCCGCCCAAGCGCCACTTCGTCTTCTCCGGCCCCTCCGGCACCGGCAAGACCACCGTCGCCCGGATCCTCGGCCGGGTCTTCCACGCCCTCGGACTGCTCTCCGGCGACCACCTCGTGGAGGCCCAACGGGCCGACCTGGTCGGCGAGTTCCTCGGCCAGACCGCGGTCAAGGCGAACGAGCTGATCGACTCGGCACTGGACGGCGTGCTGTTCATCGACGAGGCGTACAGCCTCTCCAACTCCGGCTACACCAAGGGCGACGCCTACGGCGACGAGGCCCTCCAGGTGCTGCTGAAACGCGCCGAGGACAACCGCGACCGCCTGGTGGTGATCCTGGCCGGCTATCCCGAGGGCATGAACCGGCTGCTCGCCACCAACCCCGGCCTCAACTCCCGCTTCACCACCCGGGTCGACTTCCCCAGCTACCGCCCGAACGAGCTGACCGCGATCGGCGCCGCGCTGGCCGGCCGGGACGGCGACGGCTGGGACGAGGACGCGGCCGAGGAACTGGCCAGCATCTGCACCCACGTGGTCCGCGAGGGCTGGATCGACGAACTCGGGAACGGCCGGTTCATCCGCACCCTGTACGAGAAGTCCTGCGCCTACCGGGACCTGCGGCTCTCGCTGCTGCGCGAGCCGCCGGGCCGCGAGGACCTGGCGACGCTGCGCCTGCCCGACCTCGTCCAGGCCTACGGGGAACTGATCGACGGCCGCGGCTGAGACCAGCTCCCCGGGATCGCGCCGGGTCAGCCCCGGAGCAGCTCGGCCTCGCGCTCGGGGTCGAGGCCGACCTTCGGCCGGTCGGCGCGCTGCGGGGCGACGCCGCCGATCGACCGCAGCCAGGCCCAGGTGTCCTCGACCGTCTCGCCCACCGGCCGGCAGCGCAGCCCGGCGGCGACCGCCCGGTCCACGGACGCGCCGTGCAGGAAGTCGTTCAGCTCGCCGGGCGCCAGCCAGATCGGCAGCTCCGTCCAGGGCTCGACGCCGGCCGCCAGGATGCGCTCGGGGTCGGTCCAGCGCAGGTCCGCGTCCGAGCCGGTGACCCGCACGCAGGCCTCCAGCAGCTCGCCCATCGTGGTGTGGCCCGCCGGGCTGACCACGTTGCACGCGCCGCCGAGCCGGGCCGCCGCCGCGTCCAGCAGCCAGCCCGCGAGGTCGCGGACGTCGATGTACTGCAGCGGCAGGTCGTACGGGCCGGGGGCGAGCACCGGGCCGCCCCGGGCGATCCGGTTCAGCCACCAGGGCAGCCGGCCGATGTTCTCGTGCGGGCCGAGGATCAGCCCGGCCCGGGCGAGCAGGGCCCGCCCGCCGAACTCCGCCTCCAGGGCCAGTTCGGCCCCGCGCTTGGCCTCGGCGTAGGGCACCTCGCCCTCGGCGTCCGGGGACGACCCGACCACCTTCGCCGACTCGTCCGCCCCGCGCGCCAGCGGGTAGTCGTACACCGACCGGCTGGAGACGTACCCGTAGTGGCCGACCCGGCCGGCCAGCAGCCGGGCGCTGTCGCGCACCGCCGTCGGGGCTCCGGACCAGGTGTCCACCACCGCGTCCCACTCCCCCGCGGCCAGCGCCGCCAGCCCGCCCTCGGCGGTGCGGTCGCCCAGCAGTGCGGTCACGCCCGCGGGCGCGGGCTGCGTACCGCGGTTGAGGGCCGTCACCTCCCACCCCCTGGCCAGCGCCTCCTCGGCGACGACCCGTCCGACGAAATTCGTTCCACCCAGCAGGAGAAGCCTCATGCCGACCACCCTGCGCCCAGGGTGGTCGGCATGGGAACGGCTGCACGCTGAGAGCAGAATCGCCCGCAGCGGACACGCCGTCAGCGAAAGGGGGAACCTCAGGCGGCGGAGCGGTGGTCCGGGTCGTGCATCTCGCCGACCAGTTCCTCCAGCACGTCCTCCAGCATGACCACACCGAGCGTGCGGCCGTCCTGGTCCAGCACGGCGGCCAGGTGGCAGGTCGCCCGGCGCATCGCGCCGAGCGCGTCGTCCAGCGGGAGGCTGCCGCGCAGCACCGTGATCGGACGCCACAGCCGGGCCGGGACGGGCGCGGACGGGTCCTCCACGTCGAGGATGTCCTTGAGGTGCAGGTAGCCCAGGTAGCCGTGGCCGGCCGGGTCGCCGTCGGTGACCGGGAAGCGCGAGAAGCCGGTGCGCAGGGCGAGCTCCTCGACCTCCGCGGCGGTCACCTTGGTGTCCACGGTGACGAGCTGCTCGGGCTTGAGCAGCACCTCGGTGACCGGGCGGTGGCCCAGCTCCAAGGCGTCCTCCAGACGCTCCTGGCGGCCCTCGTCGAGCAGGCCGGCGTCCCGGGAGTCGACCAGCAGGTACATCAGCTGCTCGGTGGTGAACACCGACTCGACCTCGTCCTTGGACTCGACCCGGAACAGCCGCAGCACACCGTTGGCGATGGCGTTCAGCAGGCTGATCACCGGGGCCAGCCAGCGGGCCAGCCGGTCCAGCGGCGGGCCGAGCCAGAGCGCGGCCTTCTCCGGGCCCGCCATGGCCATGTTCTTGGGCACCATCTCGCCGATCACCATGTGCAGGAAGACCACGACGGCCAGCGAGATGCCGTACGAGAGCGGGTGCATCAGACCGGACGGGACGCCGATCGCGTGGAACGGGCCCTCCAGCAGACTGGCGATGGTCGGCTCGGCCAGGGCGCCGAGGCCCAGCGAGCAGACGGTGATGCCGAGCTGGGCGGCGGCCAGCATCGCGGACACGTTGGACAGCGCGTGCAGCACGGTGCGGGCACGCTTGTGGCCGGCCTCGGCGAGCGGCTCGATCTGGCTGCGGCGCACCGAGACGACGGCGAACTCGGCGCCGACGAAGAAGGCGTTCCCGAGCAGGAGCAGGACGGCGACGGCCAGTTGGAGCGCGGTCATCGGGCGTTCTCCTGATCGTCTCCGAAGGAGGCCGGCGCGCTGGTGCGCTCGACCCGGACCTGGCTGGTGCGGTGCCGGTCGACACCCGTCACGGTGAAGCGCCAGCCCGGCAGCTCCGCCTGCTCGCCGACCTCGGGCAGCTTGCCGAGCAGGTCGGCGACCAGGCCGGCCAGCGTCTCGTACGGGCCGTCCGGGGCGATCAGGCCGATCGCCTCCAGCTGGTCGATCCGGGCGCGGCCCTCGGCCTCCCAGGCAGGCAGGCCGTTCACCGGGGGCAGCGGGAGCAGCTCGGGGCGGTCGGCGGGGTCGTGCTCGTCCTGCACCTCGCCGACGATCTCCTCGACGATGTCCTCGACGGTGACGACGCCGGCGGTGCCGCCGTACTCGTCGACCACGATGGCCATCGGCTGGAGGCGGCGCAGCTGGTCGAGCAGCCGCTCGGCGGGCAGGGTCTCGGGCACCAGCAGCGGCGGCGAGGTGAGCTCGCCCACCCGGACCAGGCCGCGCCGGGCGGCCGGGACGGCGAGGGCGTCCTTGAGGGTCACGATGCCGGTGACCTCGTCCAGGCTGTGGGTGTAGACCGGGAAGCGGGACAGGCCGGTGGCCCGGGTCAGGTTGATCACGTCGGAGGCGGTGGCGTCGCTCTGGAGGGAGGCGACGTCGATCCGCGGGGTCATCACGGACTCGGCGGTCAGCTCGCCCAGGCCCAGGGTGCGGACGAACAGGGTCGCCGACTCCTCGTCTATCGCGCCGGCCTTGGCCGAGTGGCGGGCCAGCGAGACCAGTTCGGCCGGGGTCCGGGCGTGGTCCAGCTCCTCCTGCGGCTCGACGCCGAAGGCGCGGACCGTCCGGTCGGCCGCCCCGTTGAGGAAGCTGATCAGCGGGCGGCAGGCGAAGGAGAAGGCCATGTGCGGGGCGGCGACCGCGCGGGCCACCTGGAGCGGGCGGGAGATCGCCCAGTTCTTCGGGACCAGCTCGCCGATCACCATCTGCACCACGGTGGCGAGCACCATGCCGACGACCACGGCGACGCCGCGGGCGGCCGACTCGGGCACGCCGATCCCGGTCATGACGGGGCTGAGCAGGGTGGACAGCGCCGGCTCGGCGAGCATGCCGACCACCAGCGAGGTGACGGTGATGCCGAGCTGGGCACCGGAGAGTTCGAACGAGAGGTGCCGCAGGGCCCGGGAGACGCGGGCGGACTTGGCGTCGCCGGCCCCGGCGGAGCGTTCGACCGCCCCGCGCTCGACGGTCACGAAGGCGAACTCGGCGGCCACGAACAGGCCGTTGGCGAGGATCAGCAGGAGGGCTGCGAGCAACAGCAGCCAGGCGGTGATCACAGTGCCGCCTGCCTTCCGCTGACAGGAAGGTGGGCGGCGCAGGTACTACCGGACGGATCGTCCATCGAGGGGGGAAGTCACTCCTCAAGTCGTCTTTCGGGCAGGACGGAAGTTTTGCCCTGCTTTTACCAGCGTAGACCATAGCCGGACGATGGTAGGAAGAGTGTTCGGAGCCCCCGGGGCGCGGGTTGGCACGCCCCGCCGGGCCCCGCGGGGGGTGGGGGGGGGGGGGGGCGTATAAAACACACCGAACCCCCCAGACCCCAAGGTATCGCGGGTGG
>NZ_JBHWIR010000124.1:0-23278 GCF_042731835.1 Kitasatospora sp. NPDC059817
GTGGCGGGTCGTGCGGCGGCGCGGGCGGGTTCTGGTCGGGGCCGCTGCCCAGCCGCGCCGCGCGCCACGGGTGTCTCCTACCAGGCGATCAGAACGTAGCCGGGGCCGCTCGGGTTGCTCCGCTGGCCGGTTTGGCCGCCGGTGCCGGCGCTTCCTGACTGTGAACTCGGGCTGGAGGGCCCCGTGGCGCCGCCGTTTCCTCCCCCGCCTCCCGCGTCGCCGGGGCCGCCGTTTCCACCGCTGCCGCCGACGCCGGTACCGGCGGGCGGGGTGACAGTGGCCGCCGGAGGCGCGGCCCCGGCACCACCCGTCCCGCCGGCACCGCCCGAACCGCCGGGTTGGCCGTAACCGGGGCTGCCCGGCCTTCCCTGGCCGCCGGTGACACCGTCGACACCCGCGGCACCGGACTGACCCGAGGTTCCGGGGTTACCGGCCAGTCCCGTGCCCGTTCCGGAGCACAGCTCCAAGCGGTCGGCGGGGGCCCCGGCGCCGCCTCCGCCCCCTGCGCCGGTGCCGCCGGAAACGCCCCCGGCACCGCCGGCGCCGCCCGAACCGCCGATCTTGCCGTTCTCCCCGCCCTGCCCCGCACGGCCGCCCGGGCCCGAGCCCCCGGCGGCCCCGTTACGGCCGGAAGGCGCCTCGATGAGGTCTTCAGGCCCCACGACCTGGGTGGTCGTAATGGCCGTGTCGGCGCCTCCGCCTCCGCCGCCCGCGCCGGTGGTGCCTGCTTTGCCGCTGGTGAAGGTGCTGCCGGCCGCGCCGCCGCGACCGCCCGCCCCACCGCCACCGCCGGCGCTCCGGTCGCCGCCACCGGCTACGAAGATTGTGAACGTGTCGCCTGCCGTGACGGTGAGTGTGCACTCCGTGTAGGCGCCGCTGCCGCCGCCACCGCCCGCGCCGCCGCCGCTGCCGCCCGCGCCTCCTCCTCCGCCACCGCCACCCACGGGGTTGGAGATCCCGGGCGCGTAGCTTCCGCCGCCACCCCCTCCCCCTCCGCCGCCGCCCCCGCCGCCACCCGCCCCGGCGCCGCCGCGGCCCCAGGCGTGAATGGTCATCTGGGTCACCCCGGCCGGGACCACGAACGTGGCGCTGCGGATCGCCGGTGGAAAACCCTGTTGACCGTGAGGTGCCGCGGCAGGAGCACCGGGCGTCGCCGCCATGGCCAGGCTGCACGGCAGCACGGCCATGGCAGTCGCGGCAACAGCGATCCTGCGACTCAGAGGAGTCCTGCAACTACGGAAAGTGCGCATGCGTCCCATGTTTCACACTTCCGCCTCCGCCGCCACGCCGACAGGTCCATCCAGGGTCAGCCGGCTGCGCGACCCTGGCTCCCGAACTCGGCTCGACCACGTGATGTGCCCGAGCTTTGAGCACGGCACCCCACCGCACCGCAGGGTGCCGAGCGCTGCGCCCCCACTCCTTCGGTTCACCGGGCGTGGGCGGCCCGATCTCTCTGCCGCCGGGAGGTCGACCAACTGCGGGAACAGCCCACCGGGGGTGCCGAGATGGCGTGACAGCCGGATGTGCCTACGCGTCGACCTGACGCGCGAGCCCCGCTACCCGTCGTGGGCAGCGGGGCTCGGACCAGGCGTGTGCGTCAGACCTCGCCGGCCTCGCCGAACTCGCCGGCCCGGACGGCGGCGACGAACGACGACCGGGCGGCGGCGGGGAAGGCGGGGGCGGACCGGCTACAGCAGGTGCTGCGCCCGGAGGTCCGCCACGTACTTGGTGATCAGGTCCCGCGAGAGGTGCGGGATGTCGTTCTCCTCGTTGAGGGCGGCCGCCCGGACCGCCGCGCGGAACCGGTCCGCCGGCAGGGCGGATCCGGGCAGCGGCTCCGACGGCGTGGCGAAGGCGTGCAGCAGGGGGAGCAGCGAGTGCTGCCGCTGGCGGTCGGGCAGAGCGCGTATGGCGCTCTCGAAGCGGTCGAGCCACTCGTCGTAGTCGTGGATGCGCGTCAGGGGGTGTCCGGCCGCCACCAGCCAGTCGACGAAGGTGTCGAGGGAGATTCCGTCCTCGTGCGGGTTCACGATGTTGAAGGTCCGGTACCCCTCCCGGGTGTCGTCGCCCAGCGCGGCGACGGCCTGCGCGGTGAAGTCCACGGGCAGCGCGTCGTAGTGCCCGCCGACATCGCCGGGGCCCCGGGCGTAGAAGCTGCCGGGGGCGATGCCGGTCGCCAGCAGGCTCAGCAGGAGGCGGGTGAACACGTCCGGGACGTTCAGCTGCCCCCGGTAACGCGGGTGGGCGAGGATCAGGTTCGAGCGGAACACGGCGACCGGGAGGCCGAACGTGTCGTGCGCCTCGCGCAGCAGCACCTCGCCCGCCCACTTGCTGGCCGCGTAGCCGTTCGCGTAGCCGCTGCCGAGGTCGCGCGTCCCGCAGGCCGTGCGGATGTCCGCGTCCTCGTCGGCCGCAGCCGTGGAGTCGAAGACGACGGCGACCGTCGACAGGTAGGTGAACTGTTTGGCCCTGGAGGTGACCGCGAGCCTGATCAGTTCGGCCGTGCCCAGCACGTTGGGGCCGAACAGCTGGTCGTAGGGCAGGACATGGTTGACGAGTGCCGCCGGGTGGACGATCAGGTCCACGGTGTCGGCCAGCCGCTGCCAGGTCTCCCGGTCGAGCCCGAGGTCGCTTTCCCCGACGTCGCCGGCGACCACCTCCAGGTGCGCGGCGGCCAGGCCGTGGTAGCGCCGGAGGAGCTCCGGGTCGCCGCTGTCGAAGGCCGCGTGGAGCCGGGCCCGGGCCGCCTCGTCGGTGGCGCCGCGGACCACGCAGACCAGTGTGCCGCCGCGCTGCGCGACGCGCTCCAGCCATTCGAGGCACAGGAAGCGGCCCAGGTAGCCGTTGGCGCCGGTCAGCAGGACGGTCCGGGCCTCGGGCAGCGGGCCCGTCGGCCGGCCGGTCCGCGTCGGGGTCCCCGGGTCGAGGAACGCGTCCAGCGTCAGGTCGCCCGCCGCGAGCCGCGTCGCGCCCGGTCCGTGGACCTGGTCGGCGGTCGGGCGCCGGTCGCCCGACGCGAGGGCGTTCTCGATGTGGTCGGCCACCCGCTCGAGCGTGTTGACCGGGTTGATGACGACGTCGACGGGGACGTCGACGCGGTAGACCTCCTTGAGCAGTTGGGAGAACGACAGTGCGGAGAGGCTGTCACCGCCGAGTTCGAGGAAGCGCGTCCCGGGGTGGACGTCGTCCTGCCGGTTTCCGAGCAGCGCGCGGGCGGCCAGGCACACGGTCTCCGGTACGGGCCGGGACGGGCCGACCTGGCGCAGTGCCCGGAGTTCGTCGCTCTCGCGCTCGGTCAGCTCGGCGTACAGGGCTTCGAGGCGCTCGCCGTAGCGCCTCGCCAGCGCGGGGCGCAGCAGCTTGCGCACCCCGGAGAGCAACCCGTTCTGCTGGCTGAACGGCTCGGTCTCGATGAGGAAGTCCCGTGGGATCTCGTACGAGTTGAGGCCCGCCTCGGTGCCGAGGCGGTGCAGGGACTCGCGCAGGAGCGACCTGAGGCGCGGGCCGTCCCCGGCGGCGAGGTCGAGCGCCTCCTGGGTGGGTACGATGACCGCGAGCAGGTAGGCGCGGGCGCTGTTGCCGTACACGAAGACCTGCTGGACGAGCGGACTGCCGGTGAAGAGGGCCTCCAGCCGGGAGGTGGCCACGAACTCGCCCTGCGACAGTTTGAGGACGTTGGAACGGCGGTCGACGTACACGAACTCGTCGGGGCCGGTGAGGGCCACGATGTCGCCTGTGCGGTAGAAGCCGTCCTCGTCGAAGACCTGGGCGGTGGCGTCCGGCTGCTGGAAGTAGCCGGGAACGAGGCGTTCCGACTTGACCAGCAGCTCGCCCCTGGGGTGCGGGGAATCGGTGCGGAAGTACCCCAGCTCGGGCACGTCCGCCAGCCGGTGGTCGGTCACCGGCGGGCGCAGTACCCGGCCGTCGAGCGAGACCAGTCCGGCTTCCGTCGACCCGTAGCCGTTGAACACCCTGATCCGCAGGCAGCTCTCCAGGAACGCCGCCAGCTCCGCGCTCATCGGGGCCGAGCCGTAGGTGGCCCACAGGAGGCGGCCGCCCAGGGTCTTCTCCCGCAGCTCCTCCTTCGCGCGGTCCGCCTGCCCGGCGGTGTCGCCCCCCGCCTCGCTCCGCTCGTTGCGGCGGGCCGACTCGCTCCGGTAGCGCTCGAAGAGCATGTCGCAGATGCGGGGCACCAGGATGAACTCGGTGGGCCGGACCAGGGAGAGGTCCACGAAGAGGGTCGACAGGTCGCTCGACGCCACGAAGTGGGCGGTGCCCCCCTTGGCGAGCGTGCCGAACAGCACGCCCCGTCCCATCATGTGGCTCAGGGGCAGGTAGTTGAGAACGATGGACGGCTGCGGCCCCTGGCCGGGCACGAAGTCGATCCAGAAGTGCTTGACGAGACGCTCGGTGTACACGGCGCCCTTGGGGGTGCCGGTGCTCCCCGAGGTGTAGATCAGCGCGCTGAGCGTGTCGGCCGTCGAGCCCTCGGGGACCCGGGGGAGCGGTGGCAGGCTCCTGCCCCGCTCGACGATCGACGCCAGCGCGTCCAGGGTGACACCGCGGCCCTGCGCCGCGAGCCGTCCGCGGGCGGCGTCCAGCGCCTTCTGGTGGTCGGTGACCTCCGGGCGGTGGCCGAGCACGACGATCCTGCCCAGTGACGGGGCGTCCGCCGCGACCTGGAGCGCGACGTCCAGGTGTGCCACGTCCACCGCCAGCAGGCGTGGTCCGGTCTGCGCGACGACGGGGGCCAGGTGTTCCGCCGAGGCGCCGGCCTGGAGGGGGACGCTCACCGCGCCGGAGCGGACGCAGGCCAGGTCCAGCACGGCGTACTCGGGGCTGGTGGAGCCGAGGAGGGCGACGAAGTCGCCCGGGCCCACGGCGTGGTCGGGGTGGTGGCGCCACTCGGAGGCCACCGCGCCGACGCGTTCCCACAGTTCGCCGTAGGTGACGGTGTCGAACCGGTCCAGGAGGCGCAGGGTGGTGCGGCCGGTGTCCGGGTCGGTCACCGGCTCGGTGGCGCGCTCGCCCAGGGCGGGGCGGTCCGCGTACCCCTCCATCACCGTGGCCACGAGGTCGGCGAGCGGTAGGCCCGGCCGCCGGATCGCCTCGCTGACGGCCTCCAGGGGTGCGGCGGCACGGAACTGCGGATCCGTCGCGTACAGGTGGGCGGTGCGTCGGGCGGTGCGTGCGTCGAGGTCGTCGGCCGGGGGCGGTAAGACGGGCATGGGTGTTCTCCTCTGCGGCCTCGAAGGCCTGGGCAAGGGGCGGGCGGTCTTCATTCTTCGGTGGAGGCCGGTTCGGTGGAAGTGAGTGGTGCCTGGACCCCGTGGTCGTGGGTGAGCCGGACGATCGCTGCCGCCGCGGTGCGGGCGCCGCTCTCGTCCTGGGCCTCGATCGCGTCGACGAGCCGCCGGTGCAGGTCGGCGTGCTCCTCGGCGGCGGTGGCGTCCCAGGGCAGGCCTCCCAGGGCGGAGGCGAGGGCCGTGCCGAGGTAGTCGTAGACCTCGATCAGGAGGTCGTTCCCGCCGGTGGCAGGGGAGTCGGGCGTGCCTACGCGTCGACCTTCTCCGGCTGCTCCGGCTTCTCCGGAGCGGGTACCTCGGACACGGCAGCCGCGCTGGTCGGGCTGTCCAGGCCCCGCAGCAGCCGCCAGGCCATCGCGGCGGCGCCGATCAGCAGGACGGCGGCCAGCAGGCCGGCGCTGTTCATGCCGTGCGTGAAGGACTCCCGGGCGCTCGCCAGCAGCGGCTCCGCGACGCCCTGCGGCAGTGCGTGCGCCGTCTCGACCGCCGCGCCCAGTGACTCGCCGGCCCGCGCCGCGGCCGCCGGATCCGTCCCGGCCGGGACGACGAGCCCGCCGGCGTAGATCGAACCGACCACCGAGCCGACCAGCGCGATACCGAGTGCGGTGCCCAGCTCGTACGCGGTCTCCGAGACCGCCGAGGCGGCGCCGGCCTTGTCGGCGGGCGAGGCGCTCAGCACCAGGTCGGCGCCGAGCGTGTAGACCACGCCCTCGGCCGTTCCGACCAGCAGGAAGGAGGCGGCCAGCAGCAGGTAGGTGGTGTCCTGCTGGAGCCAGCCGAGCACGCCCACGCCGAGGCCCATGGCCAGCAGGCAGCCGGTCAGCGCCGCCCGGGCGCCGGTGCGGCGCACCAGCCGGGCCGTCAGCAGGCCGCCGACGACGGCGCCGACGAAGGCCGGCAGCTCGGCCAGGCCGGCCCGCAGCGGCTCGTAGCCGCGGACCAGCTGGAGGTACTGCGAGGTCACGAAGACCACTCCGGACAGGCCGATCAGGGCGATCAGCGAGGCCAGCACGGCGGCGGTGAACCGCCGGTCGCGGAACAGTCGCACGTCCAGCAGCGGGGTCTCCAGCCGCAGCTGGCGGCGGACGAAGACGGTCAGCGCGGTGACGCCCAGCACGAAGGCGACCGGGACGTCCCAGCGCGCCACGCCGTGCGCGGCGGCCTCCTTGATCGCGTAGACCGTGCCGATCACCCCGGCCATCGACAGGGCGACGCTCAGCACGTCCCAGCGGCCCGGCTTCGGGTCCTTGGACTCCGGCAGCAGCCAGGCGCCGAGCACCAGCAGCAGGAGCAGGATCGGGATGTTCATGAGGAACACCGAACCCCACCAGAAGTGCTCCAGCAGCACCCCGCCGACCACCGGCCCGAGCGCGGCGCCGGCGGTGGCGGCCGCGCCCCAGATGCCGATCGCGGTGGCCCGCTCCCGGTCGTCCGGGAAGAGGCCGCGGATCAGCGACAGGGTCGAGGGCATGATCGTCGCGCCGGCGACGCCGAGCAGCGCGCGGGCCAGGATCAGCCAGCCGGCGCTGGGCGCGTAGGCGGCGAGCAGCGAGGCCGCGCCGAAGGCGGCCGAGCCGATCAGCAGCAGCTTCTTGCGGCCGATCCGGTCGCTGAGCGAGCCCATGCTGACCAGCAGGCCGGCCAGGACGAAGGAGTAGGAGTCGCCGATCCAGAGCAGCTGGGTGCCGCTGGGCTCCAGCGTCTCGCTGATGGAGGGGATGGCGAGGGAGAGGACGGTCGCGTCGAGGGCGACCACGGTGACGGCCAGGACGAGGACGGCGAGGCCGGTCCAGCGCTGGCGGGGGCTGGCAAGGACGGTACTGCTCATGGGGTATCGGTTTCCGGTGTGCGGGCCGAAGGTGCTGTGGGCGGGGGAGTGGCGGCGTCGGGCCGGCGCAGCGCGCCGCCGAGGAACAGCTCGGCGAGCGAGAAGGCGGCGTCGCGCGGGGCGAGGCGGCCGTCCTGGATGGCCCAGCCGACGCCGGCCACCAGGTCGAAGAAGGCCTCGCTCAGCCAGGCGGCGCTCAGCTCGATGCGGAACGTGCCCTGCTGTTGGCCGCGCAGGAAGAGCGCGTGCAGTCGAACGATCTGGAGCTCCCAGAGGTCGTTGACGCTGTCGTCGTCGTAGAGCTGGTTCTCGCCGGCCAGGAAGGCGCAGAGCGTGGCGTCCGGGACGGCGGCGTCGACCAGGCGGCGCAGCGCGGCCTCGGCGTCGCCGTCCTCGACGGCGGCGGTGTCCAGGGCGGCGGCGAACCGGCGCAGGCCGAGCAGGCCGACCTCGCGGATCAGGGCCTCGCGCCCGGGGAAGAGCCGGTGCAGGGTGGCGCGGCTGATCCCGGCGGCGCGCGCGATCTCGTCCAGGTGGGCGGTCGGGCGGCGGGAGAGCACGCCGACAGCGGCTTCCAGGACGGTGTCGCGATCGGTGGCCATGAATCGAGTGTAGGCCACATGAGACATGGATGTCTCAAAATTATGGCTGGCGTCTCGAATGAGGCGTTGACCGCCACGGTCGGGGCGGCAAAAAACCGGGGACGGCGGGTGCCGTCCCCGGTCGGGGTGCCGCTGTCGTGCGGCCGGTGCAGCTCGGTCGGTTCGGCCCGGTCGGGCCGTGCGCCGCCCGGATCAGCTCTGGTTGTAGAACCCGGTCTCGTCGAGCGGGCGGTCGATCACCATGACCTCGACGTCGGCCGGGGTGAGCAGGAACACCCGGCGGGCGATCCGCTCGATGCCGCCCTGGGTGCCGAAGATCAGCCCGGAGGCGAAGTCCACCATCCGCTTGGCCTCGGCTTCGTTCATCTCGGTGAGGTCCATGACCACCGGGATGCTCGCCCGGATGTGCTCGCCCACCGTGCGGGCCGCCTCGAAACCGGTCGGCCGCAGGGAGACGATCTTCGCGGGCGCGGGGACGGCCGGCATCGTCTCCTGATCGACCCACTCGTCCTCGTACACCGCGGCCGGGTAGTTCCCGGAGGGCATCAGCCACCCGTTGTGGTGCTCGTCGCGAAGTGCTCCCATGCCGCGCCTCCCTGCCTCGTCCCGTCCTGGTCCCCCGGGGCCGCGTGCCCTTTTTGACACGTCATCCACTCGTCGGAACTGTCCGAGTATCGCACTGTTCACCGGTCCCGTGCCCGCTCGCGGCCCCCGTACGAGTCGTGCCGCGACGGAAACCCGGGCGAACCCGGGCAACATCAGCGACGCGGCGGTGAGCCGTACGGTTGCGCGCGTAGACCATATCGGTCGGGGTCACCGCGCAATTGACCATCTGTCAACAATGAGGAAACGATTTCACTCGCCGGTGGTGCCGTCCACCAGTTCGCGCAGAAGATCGGCGTGGCCGTTGTGCCGCGCGTACTCCTCGACCATGTGCACCAGGATCCAGCGCAGCGTCACCTCCTCGCCGCGGCGCAGCCGCTTGCCGACGGTGTCCAGCGACAGGCCGGCGCTCGCGCGGCGGGCGGCCTCGACCTCGGCGCGCCAGGTGGCGAAGTCGGCCGCGACGTCGGCGGTGTCGACGTTGTTGAAGTCGCCGTCCTCGTCGGCCGCGGTCCAGTAGTGGTTCTCGGTGTACTCGTCGCCGCGAAGGATGGCCTGGAACCAGTACTGCTCCACCTCGGCCATGTGCCGGACGAGGCCGAGCAGCGAGAGGGCGGACGGCGGGGCGGAGCGCAGCCGCAGCTGGTCGTCGGTCAGGCCCTCGCACTTGAGCGCGAGGGTGCTGCGGTGGTAGTCGAGCCAGGCGGTGAGCATGGCGGTCTCGTCGGCCGCCATCGGCGGGTCCACCCGCGGGGAGAGTTCGGTCATGCGGGACATCCTGGTGCCCACCGACCGGCGGGCGCGAGCGAATTGTCGAGCGCCCCCCGAGTGCCTCGGAATCTCGGCCGGTCAGGGGGGTGTGGCGGTCAGGCGCTCAGGTGCTCAGGCGGCCGGTGCGCGGCGGCGGGCGGCCACGGCCCGCCACAGTCCGACCACGCTGCCCAGCACGAGCAGCGCGATCACCCCGGCCGACACCAGGAAGGCCGCCGAGCCCGGCTCGCCCGCGCTGGCCGCCGCCGTCACGTACACCGCCGTGGTCGGCACCACACCGATCGCGGTGGCGAACAGGAAGGGCGCGAAGCGCACCCCGGAGAAGGCCGCGCCGTAGTTGGCCGCCTGGAACGGCATGCCCGGCAGCAGCCGCAGTACCAGCACGCTGCGGAAGCCCTGCTCGGTGAAGCGCCGGTCCAGCGTGCCGAGCACCCGCCCGCGCAGGTACGGCCGCAGCGCCTCGCGCCCGAGGCCCCGGCCGAGTCCGAAGGCCATGGCCGCGCCCAGCGTGGTGCCGAGCACCGACAGCAGCACGCCCTGCTGGATGCCCAGCAGCAGCCCGGCGGCGGCGTTCAGCGCGGGCCGGGGGACGAAGGCGAGCGTGCCGACCGCGTACACGGTGGCGAACAGCGGCGCGAACCAGTACCCGGGCATCCGGTCGGCGAGGCCGCCGTTCAGCAGCGCCGTCGGGCTCCACAGCAGCAGCGATCCGGCCGCGGCGCCGAGCAGCACCACCAGCAGCGCGAACCGCCACCACGGCGAACGCGGCGCGGGGCCGGACGGCGGCTGCTCGACGGCGGGCGGGGTTGTTGCGGGCGCAGGCGGCGCGGGTGCGGGCACCGGCCGAGCCTAACCGGTGCCCGGACAGGACCTGGCGTCGAGGGCGGTCGCGGTCAGCTGTACGGGGGCTTCTCCGGGTTGTAGTGCCAGAACTGGTTGTCGCCGCTGTGGAACTCCCACTGGATCACCGGGGTGCCGTCGGTCAGGGCGCCGCCCGAGACGTCCAGGACGAGGCCGCTGTAGCCGTTCACGATCCGGCGGGGCGTGCCGGGGTGGCTGGCCGGGGGGTCGCTCCAGCTCTGGTTGGCGCCGCCGTCGCAGGTCCACTGGTCGGCCTGGGCGCCCCAGGTGGTGCTGAAGGCCGGGATGTCCAGGCACTTGCCGCTGTTCAGGTTCACCCAGCCGCGGGCGCTCTGGGTCCACTGCTGGTTGGCGCCGCCGGTGCAGGTCCAGATCCGGACCGGGGCGCCGTCGTCGGTGCGCCAGTCGGCGACCTCCAGGCACAGGTCGTCAGGGCCCGCGTACATGCCGGTGCGGATCTCGGCGGGCCCGAAGTCGGCGGCGGCCGCGGGGGTGGGCGGGGCGGTGAGCGCCACCGCGGCGGTGGCGAGGGCGGCCGTGGCGGCGGCGAGCCGCGCACGACGGGACAGCCGGGAAATGCCGGACAGGAGGGACAGGCGGGACATCAGAGCGTCCTCCGGGGGGTCGCGGATGCGGAGCGGTCGGCGAGGAATCCCAGCAGACGTCGCCAGGAGTCCTGGGCCGCGTCCGAGTATTCGACGGCGGAGAGCTCGAAGAAGTTGTGCGGCGCGCCGGGGTAGGTGACGAACTCGTGCGGGTTGCCGGCGGCGGTCAGGGCCGCGTCGAAGGCGTCGACGGTGGCGGGCGGGATGTGCTCGTCCGCGCCGCCCCAGAAGGCGAGGATCGGCGCGCTGAGGCCGGCCGCGAGCTGAGTGGGCCCCGGGGAACCGTTGATCGCGTCGGGGTATCCGTAGAAGCCGACCGCGCCGGCCAGCCCGAACCGGGGCGCGGCGGCGCGGAAGGCCTGCCGGCCGCCGAAGCAGAAGCCGAGCGCGACCACCTCGGCCGGCCCGCTTGCGCGCAGCCGGGCGAGGCCGGCGGCCAGGTCGGCGTCCAGGCCTTCGGGGGTGAGGGCGAGCAGGTGGCGGAGCAGGCCGGGCAGGTCGCCGAATTCCTCCGGGCGGCTTTCGGGATCGGCTCCGGCGGTGCGGCCGTAATAGTCGACGACGAGCGCGGGGTGGCCCTGTTCGGCGAGCCGGGCGGCGGTCTGCCGGTAGAAGCCGGAAAGGCCCTTGTTGTCCGGCAGGACGAGGACGCCGACCCCGGTGGCCACCTCGGGGCGGGCCAGGAAGGCGGCGAACTCGGTGCCGTCCGCCGAGGTCAGGGTGAGCGCCGCCGCCTCGGCCAGGGGCCAGAGCGCGGGGGTGACGGCGGGCGGGGCGGCGTCGGGGTCGTAGCACACGGGGTCCACCTCACGGATCGCGAAACCGCCGGGCGCGGAAAGCGCCCGGCGGTCGGCGATATTAGCGAGGAATTCCCCGGAATTTCCTAGATCATATCGCAGAGAGATCTTTTTTCGAAGTGCTTTCCGGTGACGTTGCGGTCACATTCTCGGCGCCGGATCCGGGGGAATTCCGTTCGGCCCGGCGCAGCGCCCCGGCGCTCAGCAGCAGTGCGAAGGCGAGCGCGGTGACCAGGCCGAAGGAGACGGTGAGCGAGGTCGCCTGGGCGAGGGCGCCGATGATCGCGGGCGCGACCAGGCCGGAGGTGTAGGTGACGGTGGCGACGCCCGCGATGGCCTGGCTGGGGTTGCTGCCGATCCGCCCGGCCGCCGCGAAGGCCAGCGGGACGGTGACCGCGATGCCGATGCCGATCAGGGCGAAGCCCGGGATGGCGAGCGCCGGGCTGTCGGCGGCCACCACCAGCAGGCCGCCGACGGTGGCGACGGCGCCGCCGAGACGGGTGGTGCGCACGGCGCCGAGCCGGCGGACCACCGCGTCGCCGCAGAGGCGGCTGACGGCCATGGTGAGCGAGAAGGCGGTGTAGGAGGCGGCCGCGACGGTGGCCGAGGCGCCGGTGACGTCCCGCAGGTAGACGCCGCTCCAGTCCATCGAGGCGCCTTCGGCGAAGACGGCGCAGAAGCCGACCAGTCCGATCACCAGCGAGCTGCGCGGCGGCAGTGCGAACCGCGGCGGCTCCTCCGCCCCCTCCGGCGCCCGCAGGTCGGGCAGGTTGCGGCAGACGGGCTGCGCGAGGGCGAGCAGCACGAGCGCGGTGACGGCCAGCTGGAGCCGGGCGTCGAGGTCGAGGTGGGCGGCCAGGATGCCGAAGCCGGAGGCCAGCAGCCCGCCGGCGCTCCACATCCCGTGCAGTCCGGACATGATCGAGCGGCCGAGCCGCTGTTCGATCTCCACGCCCTGCGCGTTCATCGCGACGTCCGCCATCCCGGCCGAGGCGCCGTACGCGAGCAGCGCCACGCACAGCACCGGCAGCGAGGGGGCGAGCGCGGGCAGGGCGAGGGCCAGGCACCAGAGCGAGATCAGTCCGCGGACGGCCGCCCGCCCGCCGTAGCGGTGGACGAACCGGCCGGCCAGCGGCATCGCGAGGGAGGAGCCGATGGCGGGCATCACCAGGGCCAGGCCGAGCTGGCCGGGGGAGAGGTCGAGGCGGTCCTGGATCCACGGGATGCGGGTGACGAAGCTGCCGCTGACGGCGCCGTGCACGCCGAAGACCAGGGCGATGCCCGCCCTGGCCCGGCGTGGGGAGGCCAGTGGCTCCAGTGAGTGTGCGGTCGTGCTCATCCGGCGTTCCCTCCCGGGTCGCGCAGGCGGGGCGGCGCGACGGTGCCCTGTGTGGGTGGTTGACGTGCTGGTGGGTGGTCTGGCGTGCCCGGCGGTGGTTCTGACGTGCCTGAGGGTGGTCTACGTGCAGGCCGTTCGGTCCGCGCGGCGGCGACGGCCGTCCGGCGGATGGTCCGATAAAATTATCAGGAAGGGACCCTGATAGAAACACTCTGGAAGGATGAGCCGCCATGACCACCGCGCGCACGGCCACGCCGAGCACCGCCCGGGCGATCAACGACCGGCTGGCCCTCAACCTGCTCCTCGAACAGGGCCCCCTGACCGCGACGGAGCTGCGCGACCTCACCGGCCTCTCCCGGCCGACCGTCGCCGACCTGCTCGACCGCCTCCAGCGCACCGGCCTGGTCGCCGTCGTCGGCGAGCGGGGCGAGCAGCGGCGCGGCCCCAACGCCCGGCTCTACGCGCTGGTCGCCTCCCGCGCCCACCTCGCCGCCTTCGACGTGCGCTCCGGCGGCGTCAGCCTGGTCGTCGCCGACCTCGCCGGGCGCACCCTCGCCAGCGCCGAGGTCCCGGTGCACGGCGACGGGACGCCCGACACCGCCCAGCACCTGGTGCGCACCCTGCTGGACACCGCCCGCGGCGTCGGCGTCGAACGGCTGCACACCGTCGCCGTCGGCGCCCCCGGACTGGTCGACCCCGCCACCGGCCGCCTCAACAGCACCGGGAAACTCCCCGCCTGGCACGCCGAACTGCTCGCCGAACTGCGCGGGCTGCCCGGCACCGAGGTGATCCTGGAGAACGAGGTCAACCTGGCCGGCCGGGCCGAGTACCGGATCGGCGCCGCCCGCGACCGCGACACCTTCGTGCTGCTCTGGCTCGGCCACGGCGTCGGCGCCGCCGTCGTCCTGGACGGCCGGCTGCGCCGGGGCTTCTCCGGCGGCACCGGCGAGATCGGCTTCCTGCCCGTCCCCGGCACCGGCGGCCTGCCCAGCGCCACCGGCTGCGACGGCGGCTTCCACAGCCTGGCCGGCAGCGCCGCCGTCTGCGAGCTCGCCCGCGCCCACGGACTTCCCGCCGGCGCCGCCGGGGACGCCCCCGCCGCCGAGGCGGCCGTCCGCGCCGCGCTGGACGCCCTCGGCCCGGACGGGCCCGGCGGGCCGTTCCTGGACGAGCTGGCCGCGCGGATCGCCGTCGGCGCCGCCAGCATCTGCGTCGTCCTCGACCCGGGCTGCGTGGTGCTCGGCGGCGAGCTCGGCCGGGCCGGCGGCGCCGAACTGGCCGGCCGGGTCGAACGGCGGCTGGCCGAGCTGTCGCCGCTGCGCACCGAGGTCCGGCCCGGCACGGCGGGTGGCGGCGCGGTGCTGGCCGGGGCCGTCCTCACCGCCGGGGACGCGGTGCGCCGCGACCTCTTCGGCGAGCCCTGACCCGCCTCGCTTGGCGGCCCCGGCCGCCGGTACGGCAGGATGACGGCGACGGCCCGCCGCGCGTGCGGCGTCCCCGTTCCCGTCCCACGTTCCCCGGGTCAGCCCCGGGGCAGTTCCCGAGTCAGTGTCAGGAGTCGCACATGGGCCAGTCCGAGGCGCCGGTCAACCCGTACCGCATCGGTGAAGCCGCGGCGCTGCTCGGGGTCAGTGCCGACACCATGCGGCGCTGGGTGGACGCGGGGCGGGTCGCGGCCGAGCGGGACGAGCACGGCCACCGGATCATCCCCGGCGTCGACCTCGCCGCCTTCGCCCGCGAGCTGGCCCGCCCGGAGAACGCCGAGGTCGAGGGCCGCCCGTCCTCGGCCCGCAACCGCTTCCCCGGGATCGTCACCCATGTGGTGCTCGGCGACGTCGCGGCCCAGGTGGAGGTCCAGGCGGGGCCCTTCCGGGTGGTGTCGCTGATCAGCCGGGAATCGGCGGAGGAGCTGAACCTCGTGCCCGGCGCCCCCGCCACCGCGGTCATCAAGTCCACCAATGTGATGATCGAGCGTCGTTAGCCGCGTGCCGCGCGCCGACGGCGCGTCGAGCCCCGTCCGTACCGGTTCCGAACGAGAGGCCCGCCCGGGATGTCCCACCCGCATCTGCCGACCACCCAGAGCGCCGTCCGCGCGGTCGGGGAACCGGCCACCGACCGCCGCCGGGTGCTCGCCGTCGCCCACCGCGGCGACCCGTACCGCCACCGCGAGAACACCCTGCCCTCCGTCGAGTCGGCGCTCGCCGCCGGCGCCGACGCCGTCGAGGTGGACGTCCAGCTCACCCGCGACCGGGTGCCCGTCCTGCTGCACGACCGCACCCTGGAACGCCTCTGGGGCGACCCGCGGTCGATCGGCCGGGTCACCACCGCGCAGCTCGACGAACTGCGCCGGGGGCCGCTCGCCGTCCCGACCCTCGCCGAGACGGTCAAGGTCGTCGCGGCCGCCGGAGGCCCCCGGCTGCTCATCGACCTCGACGACCCCGGCCCCGTCGCCGCCACCTGGTCGGTCGTCACCGGCCTCGGCGCCGAAGGGCTGGTCTCCTTCTGCGGCCCCGCCACCGCCATGCTCGCCGTCCGCGCGCTGGCGCCCGACGCCGAGATCGCCCTCACCTGGAAGGAGCCCCGGCTGCCCGTCCGGGCCCTGCTCGACGACCTGCGCCCGCGCTACCTCAACCCGCCGTTCGGCCTGGTCACCCCCGAGTTCACCGCCGCCGCCGCGGACGCCGGGCTCGCCGTCTCCACCTGGACCGCCGACCTGCGCCGCACCATGCGCCGGCTGCGCGACACCGGGGTCGCCTCCATCACCAGCAACCGGATCGGCGTGCTGCGCGCCGTCCTGGACGGCCGCCGGTGAGCCTGCCGCCTGCTGGTCGGGGTCGGCCGCTCCGGGTGGACGGGGGGCGTTCCGGGGCGAACTGAGGTCCGGCGCTCGAACGCGTCCGCCAGGGCGCTTCGTCCGATGAGGTGAGCTCCACCGGCTGCTCTGTACGCGACGGACGGGGGGCGGATTGAATCGGCTCCACCCTTGATCGGTTGGACGACGGCGTGCCGTTGTCGCCGGGGAGCCGGCCGGAAGCGGGCACGCTGACGGATCGTCCGCCGAGACGGGGTGATTCGGACTCGTCGACGAGCCAGGCGGAGGTGGCCGTGCCCGAGGAGCACCCGGCTGGGGAGGGCCCGGCGGTGGAACCCCGGTTCGTGGGCGGGGCCGCGCCGGACCCCCGCAGGCCGTACCTGATGCTGCCGCCGGTGGTCCGGCAGGCGGCCGCCTGGGCCGCGGCGGTGATCCTGCTGCTCGCCCTCGCCTCGCTGCTGGTCTTCGCGCTGGTCGAGCTGCGGGCCGCCACCGTGCCGGTGGTGCTGGCGCTGCTGGGGGCCTCGCTGCTCTATCCGGCGGTGCCGTGGATGGTCCGGCGGGGCGTGAACCGGGGGCTGGCCGCCGGGCTCACCTGCGTGCTGCTGGTTGCCGCCGTCAGCGGGGTGATCGCGCTGCTGGTCAACGCGCTGGTGCACAGCGCCCCGCAGATCGCCGAGTCCCTCCAGCAGGCGGGCAACCAGCTCGCCGCGTGGCTCGGCCCGACCGGGGAGAAGATCCGGCACGCGCTGGACAACGCCAAGGGGGAGACCAACTCGCTGGTCTCGACCGTCACCAACGGCGTGCTGTCCGGGCTGGGCCTGGCCACCCAGCTGATCGCCGGCGGCGTGCTGGCGCTCGCCCTGGTGTTCTTCTTCCTCCGGGACGGCCACCGCACCGGCGACACGATCCGCTCCTACCTGCCCGAGCGCAGCGCCGAGACCGTGATCGCCTGTGCCGAGCGGGCCTTCGACGCGATGGCCGGCTTCATGCGCGGCACCTCGCTGATCGCGCTGATCGACGCCACCTTCATCACCATCGGCCTGGTGGCGCTCGGGGTGCCCGGCGCGCCGGGGCTGGGCGCGCTGGTGTTCATGGGCGCCTACATCCCGTTCGTCGGGGCCTTCCTGTCCGGGGCGGCGTCCGTGCTGGTCGCGCTCGCCGACGGCGGGATCGGGACGGCGCTGTGGGCGCTCGGCGTGGTGATGGCGGTCCAGCTGTTCGAGGGCAACGTGCTCCAACCCCTCATCCAGAGCCGGACGGTGGAGCTGCACCCGGCCACCATCATGGTCGCCGTGGTGGCCGGCGCCGGGATCGCCGGCATCCTCGGGGCCCTGCTCGCCGTCCCGGTGTGCGCCGCCGGTGTGGGCATCGTCTCCGTCCTGCGCGGTGTCCCCGCTCCGCGGGCCGCCCGCCGCGCGGGGAACGGGGAGTAACCCGGTTGCCGGGGGCGGGGCGGGCGTGCGAGCATCACTAATGCGATAATAGTCGCGATAGTGAGGGTGGGGGTTCGCATGACACGGATCGCGGAGCTGATCGAGGTCGCCGAGGAGGGGGCCGGACCGTACGGGGTCGCCGTGGGGCCGGACGGGGGCGTGTGGTTCACGCTGGTGCACGCCGGGGAGATCGGACGGCTGGCGGCGGACGGCACGGTCGAGCGCTACGGCCTCGGGGCGCCGGAGTGCGGGCCCGCGGTGCTCACCGTCGGCCCGGACGGCGCGCTCTGGTTCACCCGGATGCGCGACCACCGGATCGGACGGATCGACACCGACGGGAAGACGAGCTCCTTCGCCGTCCCGACGGCGGGCGCCGGGCCGTACGGGATCGCGGCGGGGCCCGACGGGGCGCTCTGGTTCACCGAGCTGAACGCCGACCGGATCGGGCGGATCAACGTCGAGGGCGAGGTGACGGAGTACCCGCTGCCGCGGGCCGGGGCCTTCCCGTCGTTCATCACGGCCGGCCCGGACGGCGCGCTCTGGTGCACGCTCAACCAGGCGGACGCCGTCGCCCGGATCACCGTCGGGGGCGAGGTGGCCGTCCACCCGCTGCCCACCGGGGGCACCGCCCCCGTCGGGATCACCGCCGGGGCGGACGGCGCGCTCTGGTACGTCGGCATCGGCGGCGGGCTGGTCGGCCGGATCACGGCGGACGGCGAGGTCACCGAGTACCCGCTGGCCGACCGGGCGGCCCGGCCGCACGCGATCACCTGCGGCCCGGACGGCCGGCTCTGGTTCACCGAGTGGGGCGCCGGCCGGATCGGGGTGCTCGGCCCGGACGGGCAGCTCGACGGCCACCGGCTGCCCGGCCCGGCCGCCGAGCCGCACGGCATCGCCGTCGGCCCGGACGGCGCGGTGTACGCGGCGCTGGAGCGCGGATCGATCGCGCGGTTGGCGCCGCGTCAGGGCTGACGGCGCAGCAGCTCCTCCAGGTCGGCCAGCAGGTCGAGGGCGGCGGCGCGGTCGGGCACCGCCGCCGGGGCCGGGGAGCGCTCGGCGATGACCCGCAGGGCGGCGGCGGCCTGGCGGGCGAACAGGGCGAGCAGGTCCAGCTCGGGCAGGCTGGACCGGGCCTGCGGGGCCGGGTCCAGCACCTCCAGGACGCCCAGCACCCTGCTGCCGTGCGTCAGCGGCGCCGCCATCAGCGCGTTCGGAACGTACGCGGTGGACTCGGCGAAGGCCCGGTCGAAGGTGCGGCTCGCGCCCAGGTCGTCGACCACCATCGGCTCGCCCGAGGCGGCGACCCAGCCCGCGATGCCGCTGCCCGCCGGGAAGCGGCGGCCTACCAGGGACTCCTCGCCGCGCCCCGAGACGGCCTGGAACACCAGCTCCCCGGCCGCCTCGTCGAGCAGGCAGACCGAACCGGCCTCGGCGCCGAAGATCGCTCGGGCCACGTCCACCACGGACTGCAGCAGCTCGCGGGCCAGCGGGTCGACGGCGGGATCAGTGCTGAGGGTCATCGGGCGCCTCCGTGATGGGGGTGGACGGGGTGGGCTCGGTCGTCGAACTCCCGCCTGGGGGACGGTGAGGACCGGCCCCGGTGCCGACCTGGACGTTGGCTGCGGTGAGGTAGAGCGCGCTCTTCAGCTGGAAGGTCGTCAGCCTCGGGTGGCCGGACAGGATGCGGGCGCACAGCCCGGCGACGTACGGGGTGGCGAAGCTGTTGCCGGTGGTGCGGATGGTGGAGCCGCCGAGCCAGGGGACCCGGACGTTCTGGCCGGGGGCGAAGAACTCGACCGGCGGCGCCGGGTTGTACAGGTGCAGGGCCGGGTCGTCCTCCTGGTGGCTGCCGACCGAGATGACCGAGGAGAACCGCCAGGGGTAGCTCTCCACCGGGGTGTTGTGGGCGGAGGCGACGATCGCGGTGCGGGCGAAGAAGGCGTCGTCGGCGATCGCGTGCAGCTCCTCCAGGAAGCGGGTCCGGGTGGTGGAGAGGCTGAGGTTGACGACGTCGAAGCCCTGCTCGACGGCCCAGCGCAGCCCGGTGATCAGCATGTCGCCGGTGCCGGTGAAGCGTTCGCCGAGCACCCGGACGCTGTACAGCTCGCAGTCCGGGGCGGTGCGGCGGATGATGCCCGCGCAGGCGGTGCCGTGGCCGCAGGTGTCGCCGGTGCGGTCGGGGCGGACCACCAGCTCCCGGGTCGTCGGGTCCTTGACCACCACCCAGGAGCCGTTCAGCGGGCCGACCAGCGGGTGGTCCGGCTCGATGCCGGAGTCCACGACGCACACCCGCACACCCTTGCCGGTGCCCCCGCCGTCGGGGCCGGTGGTGTCGGGGCCGGCGCTGCCGTGGGCGGTGGTGTCGTGGGCGGTGGTGTCGGCGAGCACCGGCAGGTCCGCGGCGGCCCGGCCGCGCAGGCTCCAGGTGAGGCCGGCCGGGCCGCTCACCGGGCGCCCCCGAGCCGCTCGGCCCGGCGCACGCCCGGCAGGTGGCCCTTGGCGGCGAACCGGTCCCGGGCGGTGGCGGCCGCCACGGCGGCCTCGGCGCGCCGGTCGAGCAGCAGCAGCGCGTGGGCGCGGTCCAGCGCGGTGAGCGCCTGGAGCAGCAGCGACTCGGTGGCCTCGGCGGCCTGGGCGGCGGCCGCGGTCAGCTCCAGCGCCGGGTCGGCCTCACCCCGGGAGGCGGCGAGCCGGCCGCGCAGCGCGTCCAGCTCGATCGCCAGCACCGGCGGCAGCGCGGACGTGGCGTCGACGCCGTCCAGGTGGCGGGCGGCCGGGCCGGGGCGGTCGGTGTCCAGCAGGGCGCGGGCGGTGGTGAGGGCGAGCCGGGGCAGCGGGGCGGCGTTGCCCAGCCGGCGGGCGACCTCGGCGGCGTCGGCGAGCAGGTCCAGCGCCTGCCCGGTCTGGCCGGTGGCCGCCGCGGCCTGGGCGGTCAGGGCGGGCAGCGAGACCATCGCGTCGGCCAGCGACAGCTCCCCCGCCAGGCCGTTGGCCTCGGCCAGCAGCAGTTCGGCCTCACCGGGCCGGTCGCGCAGGGCGAGCAGGACGGCCAGCGGGCCGTTGAGCGCGACCCGCACCGTCCGGTGGCCGGCGCCGTGCCCGGCCAGCAGGGCCCGCAGCCGGAAGACGGCGTTCGGGACGGGCTCGGGGCCCGCCAGCAGGGAGGCGGCCAGCGCGGCCAGCACGGCGGCCCGGTCCAGCTCGGCGTCGGTGCGGGCTGCGTGGTCGAGGGCGTCGTCCAGCAGCCGTTCCGCCTCGGTGTGCCGGCCCGCCAGCAGGTGTTCCTCGGCCAGGCGCAGCCCGGCCCGGGCCTGGCCGAGGTCGTCCCGCAGGTCGATGAAGAGCGGGAGGACGGCGCGGGCGGTGGCGGCGGGCTGCTCCGGGCCGGGCGGCAGGCCGCGGGCGGCCAGCGCGAGCCGGGCGTGCGCGGCGTCCAGCGGGTCGGCGGCCGAGTCGCGGACCTGCGCCAGGACGGGCAGGGCCTCGTCGGCCCGGCCGAGCGCCAGCCGGGCCTCGCCGAGGCGGCGCAGCGTCGGGCCGGCGGTGCGCTCGTTCGGGTAGTGCAGCCGGACGGCGCGCTCCAGCAGGTCGGTGGCGGCGGGCAGGTCGGCGTGGGCGAGGGCGTGGGCGCCGGCCACGCCGAGGGCGGCCGCCGCGCGGGTGCGCAGGGCGTCCGTCCGGGCGTCCAGCAGGCCGAGTTCGAGCCGGTAGCGGTGGGCGCGCTCCAGGTGGCCGCCGACGGCGGCGTCCCCGGCGGCGCGGACGGCCGGCAGGTCGGCGGCGCGTTCGTGGCGCTCGGCGCGGGCCCGCTTGGACATCGACTGGTAGACCGACTCCTGGACCAGGCCGCTGCTGAACCGGAAGCTGGTGCCGGCCGGTTCGACCAGACGGCGCTCGGCCAGCCGGGCCAGCGCGGCGTGCAGCCGCGGCGGGGTGTCGTCGCCCGCGGGCAGGCCGGGGAGGCCGTCGAACGGACCGGTGAAGACGTCGTCCTCCGGGTCGGCGAAGGCGTCCTGGTCGGCGCCGCCGCGGGCGAGCTGGGCGAGTTCGGCGGCGGTGAAGGCGCGACCGAGCACGGCGGCCAGGTCCAGGGTGGTGCGCTCGTCGCGCTCCAGGTCGTCGATCCGCGCGCTGAGCAGCGCCCGGCCGGTGGGCGGGAGTTCGTCGGCGAGGGCGGGGCCGTCCGCCTCGGTGAGGGCGGCCAGCAGCTCCTCCAGGTGCAGCGGGTTGCCCTCGGCCCGCTCCAGCAGCCGGGTCGGCACCGCGTCCTGGTGGGCGCTCAGCTCCGTCAACTGGGCGGCCAGCAGCGCCGATTCGTCCCAGGACAGGCCGCCGACCGGCAGCGCCGGCAGCTCCGGGCGGGAGGCCGGCAGCTCCGGCCGGGCCAGGCACAGCAGCAGCACCGGGGCCTGGCCGAGGGCGGCGACCAGCCGCTCGGCGGCGTCCAGCAGCACCGGGCCGGCCCACTGGCAGTCGTCCAGGACCAGCACGGCCGGGCGCTCGACGGTCCGCCCGCGCAGGATCGCGGCCAGCCGGTCCAGGGACTGTTCGGCGCTCACCCCGGGTGCGGTGGCCTGCGCCAGCCGGTCCAGCGCCTCGGCGGGCGCGGGCGTCCCCGGGCCGCCGAGCAGGGCCCCGACGGCCTCCGCGAGCGGGGTCAGGACGCCCTGCTCGCCGTAGCTGCGGCAGCGGCCGGTGCCGCAGCGCGCGGTGTGCCGGCCCGTCCGCTCCTGCCACTCGCGCACCAGCCGGGTCTTGCCGATCCCGGCCTCGCCGACGACCAGCAGCAGTTCGGCGCCCTGGCCGCCGGACACCCGGGCCAGCGCGGCGTCCAGTTGGGCGAGTTCGCGCTCCCGCCCGACCAGCGGGACGTCGAAGCGGCGCAGCAGCTCGGGGTCGTCCTCGTCCAGCCCGACCAGGCGGTACGCGGTGACCGGCTCGGTCTTGCCCTTGAGCCGCAGCGGGCCGACCTCGTGCACCTGGGCGGCGGGCCCCGCCGCGCGCAGGGTCTGCGGGCCGATCAGCACCTGGCCGGGGGCGGCCTGGGTCTGCAGCCGGGCGGCGATGTTCACGGTCTCGCCGGAGATCAGGGCCTGGCGCGCCGAGGCGTCCGAACCCGCCACCACCTGGCCGGTGTTGACACCGATCCGGACGTCCAGGCGGACCCCGAGGGTGGCGTCCAGCTCGGTGTTGAGGTCCTCCAGGTCCTCCAGCATGGCGAGCGCGGCGGCCAGCGCCCGGTGGGCATCGTCCTCGCGGATCACCGGGACGCCGAACACCGCCATCACCGCGTCCCCGATGAACTTCTCCAAGGTGCCGCCGTGCGCCTCGATCTGACGGTGCATCCGTTCGAAGTAGCGCAGGATCACCTCGCGCAGCGTCTCCGGGTCGAGCGCGCCGGACAGGGCGGTGGAGTCGACCAGGTCGCAGAAGACCACCGTCACCAGCTTGCGCTCCTCGGCGGCCAGGTCGAGGGCGGCGGCCCGGGGGGTGCCGCAGGCGGGGCAGAACTGGTCGTTCGTGCTGGCGAGTTGGGCGCAGAGCGGGCAGGGCATGGTGGCAGTCCTTCGCTAGTCCTTCGCGGTGCGGGGAGTGCATCGGGGAGTACGTGGGGTTGGGGGAGTGCGCGGGGTCGGGGTGCGCATGGAGTCGGGGTGTGCGCGGAGCCGGGGTGCGCACGGAGCCGGGGTGGGCGTGGTCGGAGCCGGGCGTGCGGGCGTGCCGGGCCAGGCTCCCCGGCCCGGCTTCGGGCCCGGTTCGCGGCCGCCTTGCCGGCGGTATGGCCGCAGCCCGGAGCGGGTGCGCGGGCCCGGCGGACGGGCGCGGCAGGCCGGACGCCGCCGCCGCCGGCGCCCCGACCTGCGGCCATACCGGTGCCGTACCGGTTCCCAGGCCGTGCGCAGCCCCGCCTGCCTACCGTTTTCACCACGGCGGGCCACCACCCGTCGAACCCCCACCGATCAACCCAGTGAAGGGAGTTCAGCCATGGCCGAGAACATCGACCCGATCGTCGGCGAGGACAGCGAGGAGACTCCGGAGGTCGAGGCGCACGCCGCCAACGTCCTGGACCTCCAGGCGATGAAGGTCCTCCAGGAGGCCTCCGACGGCAGCTGCTTCAGCCTGATCAGCTACGTCAGCTCCGCCGAGACCTCCGCCTGACCAGCGGCAGGTCAGCGGTGTCCGGCGCGGGGGCGGGCGCACCACCGCCCCCGGCCGCCGGGCAGTGATTGGCTTCCGGGGCGGTCCCGCCCGTGCGGGACCCCCCCGGGCCCAAGGCACCCCCCAACCCCGCGGGCGGGCCTGGCGCCCACCAAGCGC
>NZ_JBHWIR010000125.1:0-4748 GCF_042731835.1 Kitasatospora sp. NPDC059817
TCTCACAGACACCCAGCCCCCGCAGCGCGGGCGCCCCGCGCCCCCCCGGGCGCCCCGGGGCCCGGCGTCACGTCGGCCGCCGTGAGACTGCCGTCAAACCGTCGTCAGAGCGCCGCGAGCAGCCCGCGTCCGAGCCAGTCGGCGTTGTCCTTCACGCCCGGCAGGACGAAGAAGTACCCGCCGCCGGTCGGCGAGATGTAGTCGACCAGCGGCTCGTCGATGAGCCGGGTCTGGGTGGCCTCGAACTGCCGCACCACGTCCTGCTGGTAGCAGCAGAACACCAGGCCCATGTCCAGGTTGCCGGCCTTGTCGACGCCCCGGTCGTAGTTGAAGCCGCGGCGCAGGATGCGCGAGGTGTCGGTGTCGGCGGTGCGCGGGTTGGCGAGCCGGATGTGCGCCTTGAGCGGGATCGCCTTGCCCTCCGGGTCCTTGCCGTAGTCCGGCGCGTCGGTCTCCTGGCGGCCGTCCAGCGGCGCGCCGGTGTCGCGGCGGCGGCCGAACATCTTCTCCTGCTCGGCGAGGGTGACGCGGTCCCAGAACTCGATCAGCATCCGGATGATCCGGATCACCTGGTAGCTGCCGCCGGTCGCCCAGGCGGGCTCGCCCAGTCCGTCGGTGACCCAGATCAGCCGGTCCATCTCGCGGGCGGAGGTGGTGTCGGGGTTGACTATGCCGTCCTTGAAGCCGAGCAGGTTGCGCTGGGCGCCGTCCGGGCGGGACTCGTTCTGGAAGCCGTCGATCCGCCAGAGGATCTGCATCGCGCCGCGGGTGTGCCGGGTGATGTCGCGCAGCGCGTGCAGCACGGTGTCCTGGCGGTCGGCGCAGATCTGCAGCGAGAGGTCGCCGTGGAGTTCGGCGGCCTGCAGATTGTCGTTGGGGAAGGTCTTCATCGGGGCCAGCTTGGTCGGCTTGGCCTTGGCCAGCCCGTACCGGTCGTCGAACAGCGAGGCGCCGACGCCAACCGTGACGGTCAGGTTGTCGGTGGGCACGGTGGGGCCGAGGATGCCGCTGTCGGCGGGCGGCGCGCCGACGCCGAGGTCGGGCGGGGTGCCGCCAGCGGTGAGGAAGCGGATCCGCTCGGTCAGGGTCTTGAGGAGGTCCTCCAGGCCCTTGCGGTCCTGGGCTATCACCTGGCAGGACAGGAAGGCCGCGTAGCCGGGGGCCGGAGTGGTGACGCCGGCCTGGTGGTCGCCGTGGAACGGGACGGCCCCGCTCTTCGCCTGGCGGCTGTCCCCGGCGGAGGCCGGGCCGGCGGCCAGGGTGAACGCCCCGCCCGCCAGGACGGCCGCCCCGGCGCCGGCGCCGAGGGCGGTCCGGACGAAGCTGCGGCGGGCCGGGCCGGCCGGGCAGCCGCCCTCGGCGACGGCCGAGGCTGGCGCGGCGGCGTGCGGGAACGGGCAGGAGCCTCCGGTGGCAGCGTTGTGGTCGGTCATCAGGCGGCCTTCCGGATCTCGAGCAGGGCGGGGATGGGGGCGAGGTCTTCGAGCAGCTCGCCGGTGGCGCCGTTGAGCTGGCGGCGGGCGTCGGCGGGGAGCTGCTCCAGCGCGGTCCAGCCCTCGGGCTTGTGGGCGGCGGCGACCAGGTCGCCGACCCGCTTCATCCCCGCGTCGACGCGGGTGAGCAGCTGCGGGTCGCGCTCGTCGAGCAGCGGCTGCAGGACGGTCAGCAGTTCCCGGGTGCCGGCCAGGTTGGCCTGGGTGGTGGCCAGGTTGGTGCCGCTGCCCTGGTCGGTGTCGCCGGTGAGCTCGAACTGGAGGGTGTTCTCCAGGATCTCGTGAGCGCGCAGCGGAAGGTCTCCGGGGTCGAAGTCCTGGCCGGGGAAGTCCTGCCCGAGCTTGGCGACATCGGCGGCCAGCTGGTCGGCGACGGGCGTCAGGTCGGCGGCGGACTGGCCGTGCCAGAGGCCGTACTCCAGGCGCAGGAAGCCGGTGAAGTCCTTGTCCTGGGCCTTGTCGGCAAGCCCGTCGGGCCGGCCGTCGATCTTGCCGTCGAGGTCGGCGAAGGTGCCGTAGGCGGCGCCGAGCGAGGCGTACTGGAGGTGGGCGGTGAGCCAGTCGGCCTTGGCGGTGGCGAGGTCGCCGCCGTGGACGTCGGCCTGGAGCTTCTGGGTCTGCGTCAGCAGGGTCGCGAGGCCCTTGTTGACGTAGTCCTTGTAGGCGTCGAGCGGGCCCTTGAGGTCGTCCTCGGCGACCGGCTTGACGGCCTTGACCTGGCCGCCGCCGGTGACGTGCACGGCGGCCGAGGTGACGGAGGTGCCGCCGGTGGGTACGCAGCGCCAGGCGTAGTCGCCGGAGCCGATGGTCGCGGTCAGCGCGCGGGTGGTGCCGGGGGCCAGGCCCTCGATCTCGCCGTAGACGGCGCCGCTGGCCGGGTTGACCAGGTAGACCTCGGAGACCTTGTCGCCGGTGTTGTGCATCTGGAACACCTGCTGGCCGGGCAGCGGGGTGCTGAAGCCCTTGCCGCACTCCTGCTCGGAGACGGACACGGTGGCGGAGCTGCTCTGCTTGCCGTCGCTGACCGCGATCACGGCCCCGGCGATCACCACCGGCACCGCGACGAGCGCGGTCGGCACGGCCCAGCGCGGCCGCCCGGACCGCACCGGCCCGGCGGCCTCGGGCGCGGCCGCCCCGGCCTTCTCGCCCTGCGCCGTCTCCTCGCCCTGTGCTGCCTCCCCGCCCTGCGCCGCCTTCCCGGGGGCCGGAGCGGTCTTGCCGCCGCGGACGCCCTCGACGAACAGCGTCATCACGATGCACAGGTAGGCGAGGTAGCCGACGACCTGGAGGACCGTCATGGTGACGGTCAGGTTGAGGGTGCCCTGCACCAGCGTGGCGTACCAGGAGGAGGCGTCCAGGTGGCCGCTCAGGTCGAACGCGTACGAGCTGCCGCCGCCGACCAGCCCGGACTCCTGCAGGTCGCGCAGGCCGTAGCCGAGCACGCCCGCCGCGACCACGATCAGGCCGGCGCCGGTGATGGTGAAGAACCGGGTGAGGTTCATCTTCAGCGCCCGCCGGTACAGGCCCCAGCAGAGGCCGGCCGAGAGCACCAGGCCGACGGCCGCGCCGAGCAGCGGCCCGGTGGACTCCCCGGCGGTGCGCACGTTGGTCCACAGGAAGAGCGAGGTCTCCAGGCCTTCGCGGCCGACGGCCAGGAAGCTGGTGAGCACCAGCGCGCCGGCGCCCATCGCCAGCGAGGCCTGGACCTTCTCCTTCAGCTCGGCGGAGAGGGTGCGCGCCGAGCGGCGCATCCAGAACACCATCGCGGTGACGAAGCCGACCGCGATCAGGCTCAGCACCCCGCCGAACGCCTCCTGGGCGTGGCCGGAGAGGTTGGCGGCGGTGAAGGTGAGCACCGCGCCGAAGCTGAGGCTGAGCGCGATCGCCGCCGCGACGCCGGTCCACACCTGCGGCAACCGGGCCTTGTGCCCGAACCGGACGAGCGTGGCGACCAGGATCGACACGATCAGTCCGGCTTCCAGACCTTCGCGCAGCCCGATCAGAAAGCTGGGAAACGCCTCATCCCACATGCAGCGGGCTCCTCCCCCGGTCACCCCGGGTCGTACCTGAACTCGGCGGCCCGCCGCGGGTGGCGGCGGCGCGGCACAGCCGAACGCCCCGGACACGAGGGTCCGGGGCGCTTCGACTTAGCTTAGGCAAACCTTAGAGCCGCCGTGGTCAACAGGACCCCCCGTTCAGGTAAGGGTTCGGTATGAGGGCTGCCGGGCCGGCCCGGCTCAGCCCCACCACTGCTCCGGCACCGCCTCCGGCTCCGCCGGCACCGCCACCGGCGCGGCGGCGGGCGTCACCAGCAGCTCGCCGCCGCCCGTCTCGGCGACCAGGTAGCCGCACTCGCGCAGCACGACGGCGGCCGCACCGCTGACCGCCTCGCGCGCTCCCCGGGAGGGCGGCCCGTCCGGCCCCTCCCCCGGCGACCAGCCGACCGCCACCCCCGGCGGCCGATGGCCGATCCGCAGCAGGGACGGGCCCGACCCGGCGTCGATCCCGGCGCGGGCGAGGGCCGCGGTGACGTCCTCGAAGAGTTCAGGGTGATCCACCATTGGCGCAGCGTAGGCCCGGGATCGCGCGACCTCCGGACGCGGCGCGCGCCGAAACGGTTCCGCGGCACCCGGGCGCAGCACCGCCACCCGTCCGGCGGCCGATCAGACGCCAGGACCCCCCGTACGGACCGACACGAGCGGCCGTACGGACCGATGGACGTGCACAGTCGGCCCCCTGCCGACAGCATGACAGAGTAAGCGCTCCATCACCCTGAGCAACGGGCCAGTGGGTCACCCGCTCCGCGTGCCGGTTCAGCCGGCGGGCCCGTATCGAGAGGTCCCATGATCACAACACTTCGCCGGCCGGCGTCTTTGCCGGCGGGCCTCCAGCCCGGCACGCCGAGGACGCCGGGGAGCCCGTCGTGAGAACCGACCAGCAGTCGCAGCCGGGACCGGTGACCAGCACGCGCGCCAACCCCGCGAACAAGGCCGAGGCCCTGGCCGACTGGACCGACGGCCGGGTCGGCATCTACTCCCTGGCCAAGGCCAATCTGCGCAAGATCTTCCCGGACCACTGGTCCTTCATGCTGGGCGAGATCGCGCTCTACACCTTCGTCATCATCATCATCACCGGCGTCTGGCTGACCCTCTTCTTCAAGCCGAGCATGGGCGAGGTCATCTACGACGGCTCGTACGTCCCGCTCAAGGGCATCCAGATGTCGGAGGCCTACGCCTCGACCATCGACATCAGCTT
>NZ_JBHWIR010000125.1:4847-18608 GCF_042731835.1 Kitasatospora sp. NPDC059817
TCCGAGCATGGGCGAGGTCATCTACGACGGCTCGTACGTCCCGCTCAAGGGCATCCAGATGTCGGAGGCCTACGCCTCGACCATCGACATCAGCTTCGAGGTGCGCGGCGGCCTGCTGATGCGCCAGGTCCACCACTGGGCGGCGATCGTGTTCGTCGCCTCGATGCTGACGCACATGATGCGCGTCTTCTTCACCGGCGCGTTCCGCAAGCCCCGCGAGATCAACTGGGTCTTCGGCGCGCTGCTGCTGTTCCTCGGCATGTTCGACGGCTTCATGGGCTACTCGCTGCCGGACGACCTGCTCTCGGGCACCGGCATCCGGTTCATGGAGGGCGCCGTCCTGGCCGTGCCGATCGTCGGCTCGTACCTGCAGTTCTTCATGTTCGGCGGCGAGTTCCCCGGCCAGGACATCGTGCCGCGGCTGTTCACCGTGCACGTGCTGCTGATCCCGGGGGTCATGGTGGGCCTGCTCGCGGCGCACCTGATCCTGGTCTTCTACCACAAGCACACCCAGTTCGCCGGGCCCGGCCGGACCAACGACAACGTGGTCGGCATGCCGCTGATGCCGGTCTACATGGCCAAGGCCGGCGGCTTCTTCTTCCTGGTCTTCGGCGTGGTCGCGTTCATGTCGGCGATCGCCACCGTCAACCCGATCTGGGCCTACGGCCCCTACCGGCCCGACCAGGTGTCCACCGACGCCCAGCCGGACTGGTACATGGGCTTCTCCGAGGGCCTGGTGCGCGTGATGCCCGGCTGGGAGATCAGCGTCTGGGGCGGCCACACCCTGAACCTCGGGGTGTTCGTCCCGCTGATGGTCTTCCCGACCGTGCTGCTGATCATCTGGTGCTACCCGTTCCTGGAGGCCTGGGTCACCGGGGACCGCGGCGAGCACCACATCGCCGACCGGCCGCGCAACGCACCGGTGCGCACGGCCGTCGGCGCGGCCTGGATCGGCCTCTACCTGATCCTGCTGGCCGGCGGCGGCAACGACCTGCTCGCCACCCACTTCCAGCTGTCGATCAACGCGATCACCTACGCGGTGCGCACCGGCTTCTTCGTCGTGCCGGTGGTCGTCTTCGTGGTCACCAAGCGGTGGTGCCTGGGCCTGCAGCGGCGCGACAAGGAGAAGGTCCTGCACGGCCGGGAGACCGGCGTCATCAACCGGCTCCAGCACGGCGAGTTCGTCGAGGTGCACGCCCCGCTCCCGCCGGGCCGGATGTTCACCCTCACCGCGCACGAGCAGCCGCAGCCGGAGGACCTGCCGCCGGAGGTGGACGAGAACGGGGTGGTCCGCAAGGCCGGGCTGTTCGCCCGGGCGAGGGCCAAGCTGTCCCGCGGCTTCTACGGCGAGGGCAGCCAGATCGCCAAGCCCACCGCCGAGGAGCACCAGGAGATCAGCAGCGGCCACGGCCACCACTGATCCCCGCGCATGCCCGAGGGCCCGCTGCGCCGTCATCGGCGCGGCGGGCCCTCGGGCGTGCCGGCGGATCGGCCCGGCTCAGGCCTCAGGCCCGCAGGGCCGCCGGGACGACGGCGAACAGCGCCGCCGCCAGGGTGACGGAGAGGCAGAGCGCGGCCCAGCGGGCGCAGATCCGGCGGCACTCGCTGCGGTAGCGGGCGGCCAGCCGGCGGCAGCGCTCGACGGCGCGGTCGACGACCTCCTCGGCGTAGCGCAGGCGGTCGGCGGCGTAGGCCTGCTCCAGGCTCTCCCGCTCCGCGGCGGGCAGCCACGGGAACTGCCCGGCGAAGGCCCGGGCGTCCCGTTCGGCCGCCGCCACCTCGGCCTCCCAGGCGAGATAGCCCTCCAGCCGGGCGATCTCCGCCCGGGCGTTCACCCGGCCGCCCCCGGCGGGCCGGCCCTGCCGAGGGGTCCGCGCTCCCGGCGGACGCTGTCTGCCACCCATGACCGCTCCTCATGTCCTGTCGAGGCGTGCTGTCGGGACGCCCTGTCGAACCGTCCCGCCGAACCGGCGCGGGAGACCGCTCCGCAACCAGGCCACTACTATCAGTGACCACACGGGCGGGCAGGGCGACTCGCCGAGCCGCCGCGCGACTCCTCGCAACCCCGCCGGGCCGGCTCCGCCCCGGAGTGTCGGCTCCGAAAAAGTTGCGTGCCACGCACTCTTGCGCGGCCCGCAGGTTTCCGGGGAGAGTGGTGGGCATGACGAAGAGTCAGATCGGTCTGCGGGAACGGAAGAAGGCCGCGACCCGGGAGGCACTGAGCTGGGCCGCACTGCGCCTGGCGGTGGAACGGGGCCTGGAGAACGTCCGGGTGGAGGACATCGCGGCCGCGGCCGGGGTGTCACCGCGCACCTACAACAACTACTTCTCCAGCAAGGCCGAGGCCATCGTCTCCCGGCACTGCGACCGCATCCGGCTCGTCGGCGAGGCGCTGCGCGAGCGGCCCTTGGCCGAACCTCTCTGGGAGGCGCTCACCCGGGCCACCCTCGCACCCTTCGACGGCGCGGCGGAGCAGCCGGACCCGCGGTGGACCGCCGCGGTGCGGCTACTGCTGCGCGAACCGGCCCTCCAGGCCGAGCTGGCCCGCGCCGGCGCGGACGCCGAGGCCGGGCTCGCCGCGGCGGTGGCCGCCCGGACCGGGGCCGACCCCGGCGGCCTCCACCCCAGACTGGTCGCCGCCGGCATCCTGGCCGCGCTCAGGGCGGCCAGCGACGTATGGCTGCGCGCCGACCCGCCGGTACCGCTGCAACCGCTCCTGGCGGAGGCGCTGCGGCAGCTGGCGGCCGGCCTCCCCGAACCGTCGTCCTCGTGAACTCACCGTCGCACAGGGGGATTTACCATGACCCACGATGTCATCATCGCCGGCGCCGGCCCGAACGGGCTGATGCTGGCCTGCGAACTGGCGCTGGCCGGAGTCCGGCCGGTGGTGCTGGACCGGCTGGCCGAACGCTCGTCGGAACAGAAGGCGAACGGGCTGGTCGGCCAGGTGATCCGGCTGCTGGACCACCGCGGCCTGTACGAGCGGCTCGGCGGCCCGGGCGCCCCGGCCCCGGTGCCCCGCTTCGTGTTCGGCGCGTTCCCGCTGGACCTCCGGGAGCTCGACGGCAACCCGCTGTACGCCCTGCCGGTGCCGCAGCACCGGATCGAGCAGGCCCTGGCGGAGCGGGCCCGCGAACTCGGCGTGACCGTGCACCACGGCCGTGAGGTCACCGGTCTGACCCAGGACGAGGCGGGGGTGACCGTCGAGGTCCACGGACCGGACGGGCCGCAGCGGCTGCACGCCCGCTACCTGGTCGGCGCCGACGGCGGCCGCAGCACCGTCCGCAAGCTGGCCGGGATCGGCTTCCCCGGGGTCACCTCGCCCGACCCCGTCGCGCGCATCGCCCACGTGCGCCCGCCCGAGGGGCTGCAGGTGCTCGACACCGGCGAGGTCCTGCTGCCCGGCTGCCCGACGCCGTTCCGCCCGTTCACCCACACCCGCACCGCGCACGGGGTGTTCGTGCTCGCCCCGATGGGCCCGGAACTCGCCATGATGGCCACCATGGAGTGGGACGGCCCGCCCGTCGACGAGACCGTGCCGGCCACGCTGGACGAACTGCGCGCCAGCGTCCGCCGGGTGACCGGCGCCGACCTGCCGCTCGCCCCGGCCGGCACGCCCGGCGCGCACACCCCGCGCCGCCAGGTCGGGCACAACACCCGGCTCGCCGAGCGCTACCGCGAGGGCCGGGTGCTGCTGGTCGGCGACGCCGCGCACGTGCACGCCGCCACCGGCGGTCCGGGCCTCAACCTCGGCCTCCAGGACGCCGCGAACCTCGGCTGGAAGCTGGCCGCCGACCTCCAGGGCTGGGCCCCGCCCGGCCTGCTGGACAGCTACCACCGCGAGCGGTACCCCGTCGGCGAACGGGTCTTCATGCACTCGCAGGCCCAGATGGCCCTGATGTCCCCGGGCCCGGCCGTCACCGCCCTGCGCGCCCTGTTCGGCGAACTGCTCGCGTACCAGGACAACCTCGGGCGGATCGCCGCGCTCATGGCGGGCAGCGACGTCCGGTACGACACCGACTGCCCGCACCCGCTCGCCGGCGGCTTCGCGCCGGACCTCCCGCTGACCACCGCCGCCGGCCCCACCCGGCTCGCCGAACTGGTCCGCGGCGGCCGGGCCCTGCTGCTCGACCTCGCGGGGGGCTCACCACGGCTCGCCGACCTCGCGGCCGACTGGAAGGGCCGGGTGGACGTGCTCACGGCCGACTGCCCGCAACCGCCCGCCGGCGCGCTGCTGGTGCGCCCGGACGGCTACGTCGCCTGGGCCGCCGCTCCCGGGGAGGAGGATCCGGAGGGGCTGCTGCGCGCGCTGCACGCCTGGTTCGGCGAACCGGACTCCGCCCGCTGCTGAGCACCCGCACCCGGACGCCCCACCGGCCCCGGTCGGGGCGGCCGGGGCCGGGGGGAGAGAATGGACCGCATGTCCCCACGTCGCCCCGCGCCCCGCGCCGCCGCCTCCGCGCCCCGGCTGCTGCCCTCCTCCCCCTGCCCCTGCGGCCTGCCCGCCGCCTACGGCGACTGCTGCGGGCGGCTGCACCGCGGCCAGACGGCGGCCACCACCGCCGAGTCCCTGATGCGCTCGCGGTACAGCGCCTTCGCCGCCCAGGACGAGGCGTACCTGCTGCGCACCTGGCACCCGGACACCCGGCCCGCCGAGGTGGACTTCGACCCGGCGCTGCGCTGGACCGGCCTGGAGGTGGTGTCCACCACCGAGGGCGGCGCCTTCCACGCGGAGGGCACGGTCGCCTTCCGGGCGCACTGGACCGAGGGCCGCGAGCAGGGCGTGCTCACCGAGCACAGCCGGTTCGTCCGGCACGAGGGCGCCTGGGTGTACCTCGACGCACTCTCGCTCGGCTGACCCTCGGGGTCCTCGGGGCCCTCGGGGTCCTCGGGGTCCTCGGGGTCCTCGGGGTCCTCGACGGGCGAACTCCTACAGGTAGTCGTCCAGCCGGCCGAGGGCGAAGCCCTGCGCGGTGACGTCGTTGACGACCTTGCGGAGCAGGTCCGGCATCGAGGCCTTCCAGAGGTCGACGCCCCGGAAGTGGGTGAGGATGATGTCGCCCGGGTGGAGCTTCCGGTCGTTGTAGCGCCACTCCATGTGGTCCGGGAAGGCCTCCTCGTTCCACAGCGGCACCGCCTGGATCCCGCAGGACGCCGCCGCGCGCAGCGTGTCGTCGTTGTACTCGCCGTACGGGGGCCGGAACAGCCGGGGGCGGACGCCGATCTGCTTCTCCAGCTGGTCCTGCTGACGGCAGATCTCGTCGCGCTGGGCCCCGTAGTCGAGGACCTTCAGGTTGCGGTGGTTGATGGTGTGGTTGTTGATCTCCACCCCCTGGGCGTGCAGGTCGCGGAAGTAGCCGTAGTTCTCGCGGGCCAGGTAGTCGGAGATGTAGGTGCTGAGCGGGATGCCGAGTTCGTCGGCCATCCGGGAGAACTCCGGGTCCTTCTCGGAGCCGTCGTCGACGGTGAGGAAGACCACCTTCTCGTCGGTCGGCACCCGGTAGACCACCGGCGGCCGCCCCTCCTTGAGCTTCACGCCCTGCGACTGGGCCAGTACCGGCCTGGTCGCCGGGCGTGGCGGCGCCTTCAGCGGCGGGGCCTCCAGGCCCCATCGGTGCGCGGTCTCCAGGGCCGCCCCGGTTTCCGACTCCTGGCGGGCGACCGCCTCGGTGCCGGCCTCCTCCTCCTTGCGGGCCAGGCCCGGCAGCACCGGCAGCGCCTCGGGCGGGCGGCCGACCCCGTGTTCGACGACGGGCACGGCACCCGGCGCGGGCGGGACGACAGCCGGCCGCGCGGGGTCGACCGGCCCGGCACAGCCGGCGGCGACGGCGGAGAGGCAGACGGTGGCCAGCAGACCGGTCCGCACACCCGCCCGCACACCGGCGCCGCGTCCCTGAATTCCCCTCAAACCCGCATTAATGCGATGATTTGATGATCTGTTCATAGCAGCACTGCTCCCCCGCAGCGCACCCCCGCCAATCCCCTCATCACCCGTGCGGGGCAACGACGCGCCGGGCCCCTTGCCCTTCCTTTGCCGAACCAGCCGGGCACCCGAACCGGCCGGGCACCCGAGTCGACCGGGCACCCGCGCGAAAACCCGATTGCGGCCCGGACCAGCGACCACCGATCATGCGCCCATGACCGACACCGCGCCCCGCACCGCCCGCCTCTGGTCCGTCGCCACGGCGGACGTCACCGCACCCGAGGCCCTGGCCCTACTGCGCGAGTACTACTACGACGTGGCCAACCGCTACTACCGCCTGCACCTCGGCCGCGAAGGCACCCCCGAGGAACTGGAGTCGGGGCTGGCCGGCTCCCCCAGCGACGACCTCGCCGCACCGGACGGGCTCTTCCTGCTCGGCCACTACGACGGCGCGGCCCAGTCCTGCGCCGGGCTGCGCCGGCGCGACGCCGACACCGTCGAGCTGACCCGGGTGTTCGTCCGCCCCGGCCTGCGCGGCACCGGCGGCGGCGCCCGGCTGCTCGCCGCCGTCGACGAGGCCGCCCGCTCGCTCGACGCCCGGCGGATCGTCCTCGACACCCGCCTCGACCTGGTCGAGGCCCGCGCGCTCTACACCCGCCACGGCTACCGCGAGATCCCCGCCTACAGCAGCGGCCCGTACGCCCAGGTCTGGTACGCCAAGGAGCTGGCCGGCTAACCCGCCTGTGTCAGGGCGGCCGTCAGCTCCGCCGTCGAGGGCGGGTTGGCGCCGGGGCGGGAGACGGTCAGCGCGGCGGCCGTCACCGCCTGGGTGAGGCAGCCGGCGAGGTCGGCGCCGGCGGCGCGGGCGTGCAGGAAAGCCGCCGTGAAGGAGTCCCCGGCGCCGACGGTGTCGGCGACCGGCACCGGAACGGCTGCGGCCCGCGCGTGCCCGCCCCCGGCGGTGAGCGCGAACGCGCCGTCGGCACCCAGGGTCACCGCGACCACGGCCGGGCCGAGGGCGAGCCAGCGGCGCGCGACCGCCTCCGCGTCCTCGCCGGGGTAGAGCCAGGCCAGGTCCTCGTCGCTCGCCTTGACCACGTCGCTCAGCGCCACGCAGCGCTCGACCCGCCGCACGGCCTGCGCCCGCTCGCCCATCAGCGCGGGGCGCACGTTCGGGTCGTAACTGATCTGCGACCGGCCGCGCCACCGCTCGACCAGCGCCAGCACCGCCGCCGCGCCCGGGTCGGTGACCGCCCCGATCGAGCCGAGGTGGATCGCGCCCGGCGCTTCGGCGAGTTCGGTCGGCGGCAACGTCCAGCCGATGTCGAAGGTGTAGCGCGCCCGCCCCTGTCCGTCGAGGCGCACCACGGCCGAGGGGGTCCGCGCCACCCCCGCGGCCCGGACCACCACCCCCGCCGACTCCAGGTGCGCCCGGATCAGCCGGCCGTTGGCGTCGTCCCCGAGCTGGGTGAGCAGGGTGGCGGGCCGCCCCAACCGGGCCAGGCCGTACGCGACGTTCGCGGGGCTGCCGCCGGGGTGGACGGTGTCCGGGGCGCCATCCGTACGGACGACGTCGGCGACGCACTCGCCGATCACCAGAACGTGCGAATCGGGGCTGGTCACGGCGGCTCCTGGCATCCGGTACGCGGGCGTCGTCTCGGCCGCCAGCCTACGGGGTGCACCCGGGCATGAAGGACGGCCGCCGGACCTGGCCAGGTTCTCCGACGGCCGTGGCCTCGTCCGTCAGGGGGCGAAGCACTTCGAACGTTAGTCAGCGCGCGGCGGCCCCGCCATCGCTGTAGGCCGTCCGGGGGATGGCCTCGTGTCGACAGCCGTCCGGGCGGCGGCGCCGGGCGGGCGCCCCGGTCCGCTAGGGTCCGTGCCCGGTGCGTCGCGCACGTACCGCCGCCAGGCCCCTCGGGGCCACGACTCCCGAAGTGCGGTGATCGCCCTGTCCAGGCCCCGTCTCGGCCTCGTCCTCCCCCTCGTGCTCAGTGCGGCGCTGCTGTCCGCCGGCGCCAGGGCCGCCACCGCCGCGGACGGCCTCGGCGACCCGGTCTTCCCCTCGCTCGGCAACAGCGGGTACGACGCCCTCGCCTACGACCTGTCCTTCGACTACCGGGCCGCTACCCGGACCGTCGACGCGACCGCGGTGATCACCGCCCGGCCGTCCCGCACCCTGGCGCGCCTGGAGCTGGACGCGCTGGGCCTGACCGTGCGCGCCGTCCGGGTCGACGGGCGCCCGGCGGGGTTCGCCGCCCACGACGAGAAGCTGACCATCACCCCGGCCCGGCCCCTGCACCGCGGCACCACCGCACGGCTGACCGTCGAGTACACCGCCGACCCGCGCGCCAGGCTCCCGCACACCGGCTGGGTCCCGACCCCGGACGGCTTCGCGGTGGCCGGCCAACCCGACAGCGCGCACACCGTCTTCCCGTGCAACGACCACCCCAGCGACAAGGCCCGGTTCACCATCGCCGTCACCGCGCCCGACCGCCTGCTGGGCGTCGCCAACGGGGAGTTGGCGCAGACCGAACGGCTCGGCGACGGCCGGACCACCCGGCGGTACGCCTCCCGCGAGCCGATGGCCACCGAGCTGGTGCAGGTCTCCGTCGGGAACTACACCGTCCGCGAGCGCACCGGCCCGCACGGCCTGCCGCTGCGCGACGTCGTCCCGACCGCCCGGGCCGCCGAACTCGAACCCGCCCTGGCGCTCACCGCCGACCAGCTGACCTGGGCCGAGCAGCACCTCGGGCCGTTCCCCTTCGAGACCTACGGCCTCCTGCCGGCCGACACCGACGACCCGGCCGCGTTCGGCTTCACCGGCCTGGAGACCCAGACCCTCACCCTCTACAAGCCGAACTTCCTGCGCCAGCCCGAGTCCGCGATCGGCTCGCACCAGATGCACGAGCTGGTGCACTCCTGGTTCGGCGACAGCGTCTCCCCCGCCAGCTGGGCGGACCTGTGGCTCAACGAGGGGCACGCCGACTACTACGCCCTGGTCTACCGCTACGAGCGCGGCTGGCCGGACGCCTGGGGCCACACCACCCTGGTCGACCGGATGCGGGCCCTCTACCGCCTCGGCGACCAGTGGCGGCACGACTCCGGACCGGTCGCCGCTCCCAGCGCCGCCAAGCTCTTCGACAGCCAGCGCTACACCGGCGGCGCGCTGGTGCTGTTCGCGCTGCGCGAGCGGGTCGGCGCCGAGGCCTTCGACCGGATCGAGCGCACCTTCCTGCGTGAGCACCGGTACGGCACCGCCAGCACCCAGGACTACCTGCGCACCGCCTCCGAGGTCTCCGGCCAGGACCTCTCCGGCTTCCTCACCGACTGGCTGTACGGGCTGCGCACCCCGCCGATGCCCGGCCACCCCGACTGGACGGTCGCCCCGGTGACCTCGGACCCGGCGGCCGCCGCCCGCGGTGTCCCCACCGAGGCGCCGCACGGCTCCGGGACGCTCTGACCCACCGTCGCCCGGCCGGCCTGATCCGCGGTCCGGCCTGATCCGTGGCCCGCCCGATCCGTGGTCCGCCGCCCCCTGCGTCCCACCCGTACGCCCCTGGCGCGCCGCATCGTGCGCCCGGACGCCCCGTGAGCGCCTCTGGCCGGACGGGCCCGACGGGGCCATCGTGGTGCCCACGGCCCGCCCGCCGCCCGGCCGAGTCCCGGCCGGCTCGCGGGCCGTCCAACCTCCCCGCGCCGGTCCGCCGAAAATCCCCGTGCCCGGAAGACAACCCGGAACACCGTCCAGCACGTTCATCAGCTGTGAGTAGGACACCACGATCGCGGCCCAGCAGGCCGCCACGGCTGACAGGGACGGCACGGACACCATGGCGGGGACGGCGGGATGAGGGATGGCACACCGGACTTCGAGGAGTTCGTCTCCGCCTGCGGCCCGAAGATGCTGCGGGTGGCCTGGCTGTTGACCGGCGACCCGCACCAGGCCGAGGATCTGCTGCAGACCGCGCTCGCCAAGGTCTGGCCCAAATGGGACCGGATCTCCATCGACCGGCCCGAGGCCTACCTGCGGAAGGTGCTGGTCAACTGCAACGTCTCCTGGTGGCGCCGCCGCTGGACCGGCGAACTGCCGCACGGCGAACTGCCGGAGCCGCCGCCGGCGAGCGCGGACCCGTACGAAGGGGTGGTGCTCGGAGAGGTGGTCGCCCAGGCCGTCCGTGCCCTGCCGCCGCGCCAACGGGCCGTGGTGGTGCTGCGCTTCTTCGAGGACCTCAGCGTCGAGGAGACCGCCGAGGTCCTGGGCTGCAGCACCGGCACGGTCAAGAGCCAGACGCACCGCGCGCTCGCCGCGCTGCGCGGTCGGCTGCCGGCCCGGGAACTGCTGCTGGCGGGGGGACCTCGTGATCGGTACTGACCTGCTGGACCCGGACGACCCGAGGCCGGACGGCGGTGAGGGCGAGGATGAGCTGCGGATCCTGCTCCACCAGGCCGTACCGGAGCTCGCCACGCCCGAGGACCGGATGGAACGGGTGCGTGCCCGCGCCATCGGCACCCAACGCCGACGGCGGGCCGCCGGGCTCGGGGCCGGACTGACCGCCGGGCTGGTCGCCGCGGCGCTGGCCGCCGCGCCCGCGATCGCGCCCACGCCGGAGCGCGGGGTGGCGGCGGGGCCGAGCGTGGCGGCCGGACCGGCCGAGACGGTGCCGGGCGGGGAGCCGCCCGCTCCGACGGCCGGCGCCAGCGCCAGCGCGACACCGACCATGGTGCCGACGGCCAGGTCGCAGATCCACTTCACGTCGTACCCGAACCTGGCCCTCGACCTGCCGAGCGGCTGGTACAGCCAGGGCACCTTCAGCGGCGACCCCCGGAACGGCATCGGCTACCTGGCCAACGGGCCGATCGGCCCCGTGTCCCCCTGCCGGACGGCGGGCATCGCCTGCCCGTCCGACACGCTGTTGCCCGTCGGCGGCGCCCTCCTCACCCTCCGGCTGGTGGACCAACCGGACCTGGTCGGGAAGTTCACCACCTCATCGGCCGTCACCTCCGACATCGCGCTCGACAAGGAATGCCTCACGCTCGGCGGCACCCGTGAGCTCATCGGCCACCGGGCCGTCGCCCGGACCGGCACGCTGGTGCTGATCCAGCTGACGGCCTGCATGCGGGTGCCGTCGCACGTGACGATCCAGCAGGTGCAGCAGGTGCTGGACTCGATCCGGGCCGCCGAGGGGAGCAGTCCCTCGCCGACCACGACCCGCTGAGGACCGTCCGGGCCGCGCTGGCCGCCCCGCGTTCAGTGTCAGTGGCTGCTGCTAGCGTCCCGAGCACGATCAGAGAACGGGGGTCCTCTCATGGGTGGCGAGCGGCGACGGGCAGGTGCCAGGGGCTGCGACCGGTGGACGGCGTGGTGGTACGGCGAGGGTGGCGTGGCGGCCCTGCACGGTGCGGACGCCCTGCCGATCACCGGCGGGCTGATACCCGGGGTCTGGTCTCTCTCCTCGGGCGCTGCCGGGCGGGCGTTCCACCGGTCCTGACGCGGCCGTGACACGGCGGTGCGGGCCCGGCGGCCGTTGCCGGGCCCACACCGGGCGGGTCAGTACCGGGCGACTCAGTACCGCAGGACGGCCGCGATGTGGCCGCGGGCGTCGAGTTCGCCGGTGGGGACGAACTGCACCTTGGCGCCGGTGTCGAGGGCGCGCTCCACGATCTCGTCGACCATGTCCTCGCGGACGTCGGGCTCACCGGCCGCCGCCGGGACGAGGTGATTGTCGGTCACCCGAACGGGCTGCCAGTAGTCCTCCTCCACCGCGACCACCGCGGCGCGGCCCTCGGCGACGGTCTGCCAGACCTCGTCGATGCCGGCGGCCAGGCCCTTCACACCCTGGGCCTGGTCGAGGCGCTCGTGCAGCTCGGTGACGGCCTTGCTGCCCTGCTCGGCGACCGTGGACCGGACGGCCTCGGCCACCGCGGCGGCGGCGGCATGGCCGAGGCCGCCGCGCGAGACCTGGGCGGTGGCGCGCTTGGCGGCGGTGCCGACCTCGTCGAGCAGGGAGATCGCGGCGGCCTCGCCGAGCACGTACAGCGGGCGGTTGTCGGCCTCCAGCACGGCGGCCAGCGCGGTGTCGGCCGAACGCAGGAAACGGCGGGTCTCCTCGTCGCGGAAGGTGCTCGGTACGTCCCCGATCCGCTCCTTGCGCTCGACGTCCCAGTCCGGCGGGACCTGGTCGAGCGGGAAGGCGGCACTCGTGTGCTCGGCCAGGTGCGCCCCGCTGCCGCTGAACAGGGCGACCCGGTCGGCGGCGACGGTCAGCACCCAGTAGGGCGCACCGGCGGTGTAGGCGGAGACCAGGTTGCGGGTCAGGAAGGTCTCGGACAGCACGACCCGGGCGGGCACCGGGCGCGGCAGGGACCACACCTGGTGCTCGCCGGGGGCGGCGTAGATCACCAGGCCGTCCTCGGCGTGCACGAGGTCGACCTCGGTGAGCGCGCGGTCCAGCTGCTCGACGACGTCCAGCCGGTCGGCCCGGCTGACCGCCTCGTCGGCGTGCAGCCGGTTCTTCGCCTCGGCGACGAGGTTGCGCAGGCGGACCGGGTCCTGGGTGTTGTCGGGCTCGCTGCGGTGGGTGGGCAGCAGAACGGAGACGGCCGGGTAGCGCCGGGGGCGGCGCAGCTCGGCGAGGACGGCTGGCGTGAGCTCGGCTGCGTGCATCGGGTGCCCTTCGTGTCGCGGTGGGGGGTCCTGGTCGATGAGACCGACGTCGATGAGACCGAAAGTGTGGTGATTCAACCGATTTGCCGGAATCATTCCCGACCCCTCCCCATCCCACCGCCCTCCCACGCCTCCCGCCACCGGAAAAGGCCCGGGGCCCGGCAGCCCGTCCGGCGCCCGCGGCGCCGCCGTTCGGCCGACCGGCCGTCACCGGGCTGCGGCTGTGCCACGGCCCCGGCCGCACGGCCACGGACGAGGGAATCCGCCACCGCCCTCGTAACCCGCCCGGCGGATCGTCGTTGGACCCGCCATGAAGAAGCGCAGCATGCTCGCCGTCGCCTCGCTCGCCGTGGGTTTCGTGGCCTCGCTCACCGCACCGAGTGCGCACGCCAGTGCCGTCGGGGGGCAGGACGGAATGTCCGGGTCGCTGACCAGTGCGCCGGACGCGTTGCCGGGGCAGGTCGGGGACGCGGGCGGCGTGGTCGGGGAGGCGACCGGGTACGTGACGGGCTCGGCCGACGGACTGGTCGGGGTCACCCCCGCATAGCTCCCCCGCATAGCGCGCAGCAGCGGGGCGTCAGGACAGCGGGGCGGTGCGGCGTCAGGGCAGCGGGGCGCCGAGGTCCTGGGTCCAGTAGGTGCCGGCGGGGCCGGTGGCCAGACCGATGCCGACGTCCTTGAAGCCGCAGTCCAGCATGTTGGTCTGGTGGATGCCGCCGTCCATCCAGTGGGCGACCACCGTGGCGGGGGACGTCGGGCCCCGGTCGAGGTTCTCGCCCCACTGGGACCAGCGGTAGCCGACGGCGGTCAGCCGGGCGTCGGTGCGGACACCGTCCGGGTTGACGTGGTCGAAGAAGCCGCGGGCGACCATGTCGTCGGCGTGCTTCTGGGCAGCCGTGTGCAGTCGGGGGTCGATCCGCAGGGGGGCGCAGCCCACCTTGCCGCGTTCGGCGTTGACGAGGTCGACGAGTTGGCGCTCCGGGCTGGGCGGCGGCGGGGCCACCGACCGGGTGGCGGTGGGTGACGGCGTGGCCGTCGCCGTCTCGCTGGGGGTCGGCGTGGGCGTGGCCGCCAGCGTGACCGGGGCGGAGGCCGGGGTCGCGGTGGGCACCGGGGCGGCGGGAGCGGCGGCCGGGGTGGTGGGTTCGGGGGCCGCGGCACTCGGGGGGTCTCG
>NZ_JBHWIR010000125.1:18618-21547 GCF_042731835.1 Kitasatospora sp. NPDC059817
GGGCGGGGGGCGGGGGGGGGGGGGGGGGGGGGGGGTGGGCTCGGGGGGGGGGGGTGGGGGGGGGGGGGTGGTGGGTTGGGGGGCCGCCTCCAGCGGGGTTTCGGCGGGGTGCGACCAGACCAGGGCGAGGGTGGTGACGGTCACCACCGCCACCGCACCGCTCGCCAGGACGGCCTTGCGCGCGGCCGTCCCGGCCCAGCCGCCGTGGGTGCTCGCGGCGGTCGGGGCGGCGGTGGCGACGGTGGCCGCGGTGTGCTGGAAGTGCAGCAGCGCGGGCGAGCCGAGCGGGATCGGCACCAGGGCGAGGCCGGCCAGCAGCCCTTCGGCGGGGAAGAGGTCGCGGCCGAGGCGGTCGCAGGTGGCGCAGCCGCGGATGTGGCGGGCGATGCGCTTGCGCCACACGGAGTTGGGGGTGCCGTCGAAACCGGTGGTGACGTCGGCGAGTTCGGGGCAGCGGGGGTAGGCGCCGAGGGCGCGGACGACGATCCGGCCGGCTTCGAGCTGCTTCTTCATCCGCTGCACGCGGACGGCGGTGTGCTGCGGGGTCAGGTCGAGGGCTTCGGCCAGTTCGGCGCGGGTGAGTTCGCCGCTGGCCTCCAGCCACCAGAGGGCGAGGAGTTCGCGGTCGTCGGGGTCGAGCCAGCGGGTGGCCTCGGCGACTTCCCGGCGCTGGCCGGAGAGGCCGAGGCGCAGGACGGTGAGGTCGGTGAAGTCGGCCCTGGGGTCGGCGAGTTCCCAGGTCTCGTCGAGGCCGCCGACGGTGGGCTGCTGCTGGCCGGCGGCGTGGCGGCGACGGATCTGGTTCATGGTGATGGCGACCAGCCAGGAGCGGAAGGACTCCGGCTCGCGCAGCCCGTCCAGGCCGTCCAGGGCGCGGATCATGGTCTCCTGGGCGACGTCGTCGACGTCGGCGTGACCGTCCAGGGCGCGCCCGGCGACGTTGTAGACGAGCGGCAGCCAGGCGGCGACCAGCGCCTCCTGGGCCTGCCGGTCGCCCGCCTGGGCCGCGCGTACCAGGGTGGTCCCGGTCCTGTTCTGCACGTCAGCGTTCATGGTCCGCACTCCGTCTTGCCGTGTTCCGTTCGCCGCTGCCTCCTCGGAGACCTGTGGTGAGTGATCAGATAACAACAATTTGCGCGGAATCGGAAAACGGGCCCTGCCGAGGGCCGGTCAGGCCGGGGCCGCGAAGACCTGGGTCCACCAGGGGCCGCCCGAACCGGTCCGCACACCGACCCCGAGCTGCTTGAACGCGCAGTTCAGGATGTTCGCACGGTGACCGGGGCTGTTCATCCAGGACTCCATCACCGCGGCCGGGTCCTTCTGGCCGCGGGCGATGTTCTCGCCCCAGGTGCTCCAGCGGTAGCCGGTCGCCTCGATGCGGTGGTCGGCGTGGTCTCCGTCGGGGCTGGCGTGGTCGAAGTAGTTGCGGTCCGCCATGTCGTCGCTGTGCGACTGGGCGGCGCTGGCCAGCCGGGGCTCGGCGCTGACCGGGCCGCAGCCGGCCTTGGCGCGTTCGACGTTGACCAGGTCGACGACCTGCTGGGCGGAGGAGGGCGCGGCGCCGCCGCCGACCGGGGTGGGCACCGAGGCGCTCGTAGGGGCCCCGGTGCGCTGCGCGGCGGCCGGGGTACCGGTGGGCTTGGCGGGAGCGGGAGCGGTCACGGGCGTGCTCGGGCCCGGCTTCCCGGTGGCCGTCGGGGTCGGCGTCGCCCTCGCGGTCGCCGGGGCCGTCGGGGACGCCGGGGCGGCGGGAGTGGTCGCGGCGGCACTGGCCGGAGCCGACGCCGGGTCGGTGGCGGCCGGGGTGGCCGGGGTGGCAGGCGGCGCGGCGACGTCGGGGCCCGCTCCCCCGGCGCCGGGGACCTGGATGCCGTCGTGGGTGCCGGCCTCGGCGGCTATCAGGGCGGCGTCCGCCGCCATCGCCTGGCCGGTGGTGTCCCGGTCGGCCTGCTTGCCGCCGTAGGCCGCGTAGCCGGCGCCGACCAGGGCGGCGAGCAGTCCGGTGCCGGCCACGGCGGCGGCGACGGCGGCGACCGGGCCGACCGGGCCGCGCCGTCGGGCCCGGCGGCCCCGGCCTCCGGGGCGTTCCGTGTGCCGCTGGGCGGCCCGACGCGCGGCGCGGCCGCCGGGTCGGCCGGAAGCTCCGCTCCGTGCACCGCTCTCGGCACCGATCGCCGGGAGGATGGTCGTCCTGTCGTCGCTGTTCACGTGCCCACGCTTTCTGTCCGGGTCGGCGGGTCGGGTGCCGACACCTGGGAGACCGCCCGGCGGCGCGCCGATAACAGAAAGTCCGAACGAATGTCCGGCACCAGGATCACGGGCCGGCCGCGGCCGCACCCGGGGCCCGCTCCCGAGGCCCGCCCTCAGGCCGCCCGGACGCGGGTCACGGGGCGTCCGGGGCCATGTCGTAGGTGACGAACATGGTCCGGGTGGCGACCTGGTCGTACTTGCTGCGGGCACGGTGGTTGTCGTCGGCGGTGATCCAGCGGACGGTGTTCCAGCCGCGCTCGGCGGCGATCGCCCGCAGCCGGGCCAGCAGCTGGTCCACCGCTCCGCCGCCGCGCACCTCGGGCGCGACGAACAGGTCGTCGAGGAAGCCGCCGACGGCGCCGTGCAGGGGGCGGGCGAAGGGGCGGTAGTGGGCGAGCCCGACCGGCGTGCCGTCGCCGTCGCGGACCAGCAGGCCCTCCAGTTCGTGGTCCGGGTCGTGGAGCCAGGACCAGACCAGTTCGGCCTTCTCCTCCGGCATCGGCACCCGGTAGAACGCGCAGTAGCCACGGAAGAGTTCGCGCCAGGCGGGGTAGTGGGGGGGGGGGCGGGGGGCGGCCGGTGCGCGCCGGGGCGCGCCCGGGGGGGGGCGCCCGGCACCGCCACGGGGGGGGGGGCGGCCGGTTTCTGACGGTTTTGTGCAACCAATCCCTGTTAGATC
>NZ_JBHWIR010000125.1:21557-23122 GCF_042731835.1 Kitasatospora sp. NPDC059817
GTGGGGCTCCGCCCCCTCCTCTTGTGGCGTGCCCCCGCGGGTGTGCGCCCCGGTGACCCCGCCTCACCCCCCGGCCATTTTGCGGCCCGGGGGGGGGCGGGGGCGCCCCGCCGCCCCCCCCACGCTCCAGCGGGTCGTGGTGATCAACTCGGTCTCCCTCGGTCGGGCGGGCCCCGGGGTCGCCGGGCCGCGGTGTGGCGCCAGCATGACGGGCCATCGGCTCCGCGCCGAACTCCACCACGGCCAAGACCGGCCGCCCGCGCACTCCACTCCGGCGCGGTACGGGCGCGCCGCCCGCCGTGCGCCGGCCGGTCGGGTGGCCGATCCTGGACGCCCGGCCACGCACCACCCGAGGAGCGCCATGCGGCTGCGGCACCTGGCCCAGACGTCCCGCGCCGTCGCCGCCGAGCCCGGACGGCGGGCCAAGACGGCGCTGCTCGCGGACTGCCTGCGCGCACTGGGCCCGGCCGAGGCCCCGGCGGCGGTGGGCCTGCTGTCGGGCGAGTCGCAGCGGCTGCGCACCGGCGTCGGCCCGGCGGGCCTGCGCGACCTGCCGCCGCCCGCCGCCGAGGCCTCGCTCGGCGTCCGGGAGACCGAACGGGAATTGGAGCGGATCGCCGGGGTGCACGGGCCCGGCGCGCAGGCCGAGCGGCGGCGGCTGCTGGCCGGGCTGTTCGCCCGGGCGACCGAGGTCGAGCAGGCGTTCCTGCGCGCGGTGCTGGTCGGGGAGCTGCGCCAGGGCGCGCTGGACGCGCTGGTCGGCGACGCCGTCGCCCAGGCCGCCGGGGTGCCCGCGGCGGCGGTGCGCCGGGCGCTGATGTTCCGTGGCTCCGCCCGGGCGGTGGCGGAGGCGGCGCTGACCGGCGGGGCGCCCACGCTGGCCGCGTTCCGGCTGGAGGTGGGCCGGGCGGTGCGGCCGATGCTGGCCGCCTCCGCGCCCGACGTGGCCTCGGCGCTGGAGCGCACCGGCCCGGCCGCGCTGGAGTGGAAGCTGGACGGCGTCCGGGTGCAGGTGCACCGGGACGGCGCGGAGGTCGCGGTGTTCACCCGCGGTCTGGACGACATCACCGCGCGCGTCCCCGAGGTGGCCGAGGCGGCGCTCGCGCTGCCGCTGCGCTCGGCGGTGCTGGACGGCGAGGCGATCGCACTCGGGCCCGACGGGCGGCCGCGCCCGTTCCAGGAGACCGCCGCGCGCACCGCCTCCCGGCGGGATCCGGAGCGGCTGCGCGCCGAAGTCCCGCTCAGCGCCTTCTTCTTCGACCTGCTGCACCGGGACGGCGAGGACCTGGTGGACCGCCCCGGCCGGGAGCGGTGGGCGGCGCTGGACGGGGCGGTGCCGGAGGGCCTGCGGGTGCCCCGCACCGAGACCGGGGACGGCGAGCGGGCACTGGCGTTCTTCCGCGAGACCCTGGCCCGCGGTCACGAGGGCGTCCTGGTCAAGGACCCGGCGGCCGGGTACGCGGCCGGGCGGCGCGGTGCCGGCCAGGTCCTGTCCGGTCGATCTTGGCGGATCAGCCCGCGGCGTTGGGCGCCCGGCTGGGCGTGCGCCCGGATCGTCCTCGTAC
>NZ_JBHWIR010000126.1:0-22692 GCF_042731835.1 Kitasatospora sp. NPDC059817
CCGTGGCGGGGGGGGGGGGGGGGCCGCCCACCCCGCGGGCCCCCCGCCCCCCCCCCCCCCGCCCGAAGAGCCCGGTCCGTTCCCTGCCTGGCTGCTACTTCCACACGGGGATGAGCCTCGTGGGGTCCGGTGTTCTGCGCCCCTTCTGTCCGGGCCTCACCTGAATGGCGGAAAATGCAGTAAACAAAACCTTTCGCTTTTGTTCGAGATCATATTCTCCTGCCAGCCACTTTTTGGCTACGTCGCCAGGTGACTCGCTTCTTGCCTCTGCCGCCAGCTCAAACTTTGCGCGCTCTCGGCGGAGCTTCTTGATCTCTTTTTCTAGAGGTGGAGCCAGGCGGTAGAACATTTCGCTGCTAACTTCATTTTCGTTCCACTTCTGCTCCAGCTCGGCGAGCTTGTCGGCCCTCTCTCGCAGTTTGGCTTCATCTGGCCAGCTGACGTCAGGTGGAATGAATGTTGCTTGTGCTTGATCCAGCTTGGCGAACAATAGGCGCTCAACCTGCTTATCTACGGCAGGGCCCGATATTACATTGCGTCCGCACTTGGCGCAGTGATACTTATATGGGCTTTTCTTGCTCTTGTCCTTATTGCCACTCATTGGATAATTGCAGACACGGGTGGCGACCGTTCCGTCCGCTCGCTCTTCTGAAATCTGATACTGGCAGCGCAGCAGTGTCGAGCAGAGGTACTTGATCGTTTTGGGCGTTCCGGACTTCGGGGCGTCAGGGCCTCGGAAGGCGTATGTGCTCCCTATGCTGAATGTCGCGCATACCGCCTCCCACTTCTCGGGCGAGCAGATTTTCTCCCAGACGCCTACGATTGGTACCCCGTCCTCACTGAGGGCGATTTGGCCACGGTTTGCCCGATAGCCGGCAACACGCGGAGCGGTCATCATCTGCGTGAGTGAAGACGGAGTAATGTCGGCGCCCCGGGTTCCCTTAAGATTGCGGCGCTTGGCCTCTGCGCACAGCGTGCGTACGGCCTTTCCCTTGATGCGCTCGTCGATCGCCCAGGCAAGGTAGTCAGCTTCTGCTGGCCGCAGCGTCGTTCGGTCTTCTTCCCACCCGAAGGGCCGAGGTCCACTGTGGGGAAGGCCGTCGAGTATTCGGTCCTGATGCCAATCCCGGATGCGCCGCCTCTTTTTCATGGACTCGGCCTTGTTCACCACTGCCATGACGCCGGTTTTGATGATCTCACTTTCCTCTGTGAGATCCATCGGCCCGGAAGGAGTATAAAAAAGTCGAGTCGGGTCGAGGGTCAAAGCCTCGACAAAGTCTTCCCAGTCCCGGTCCGTACGGTGAATTCGGTCCTGGTCTACACAGATGACCCCATGAACCGGGTAGCCCTCTGGTGTATGTCCCCTGCGTAGATCCCGGAGCATCGCCTGAAAGTCCGGTCGAAAAACATCCCGCTTGAACGCGGACAGGTCATTGTCCGTGTACCGGTGGACGATTATGGCCCCGTGGCGAACTGCGTTTGTATTGTTGCGGCGGTGCTGGTTCGCAACGCCCTTGCCAGCCCGGTGGGCCGGCGTGGCAGCCTTTTTCCGCTTGCGCCAGTCATCCGAGATGCGGGAGTACGCGATGAGAAGGGCCAGGTTCGGGTACAGCCTCGCAAGCTCGTCCGGAGGGGCGAGGCCGGCGGGCCGCCCTCGCAACTCAAGATCGTTCGGCCCGGTTTCTTCGTCGGAGGTTGACTCCCTGGAGGCGCGATTGCTTATTGTAGTCAAAGTATTACTCTCAGTCTGGCATGTAGGGCGAGCCAGGCTGCCGGATCGTGCGATGAGACCGGTGGGAACCGGCTTGCGGTCGCGATGTCGCCGCGCCGCCTTCGGAGCATCGGCCAACCTGCGGCTCTGAGGCCAGGGAGGCGATCATTGGATGGCGGACGCGTTCGCCCCATTGAGTGCGGGCGAGGCAGCACCTATGCTGTTTGTTAGTTTACTGACCGCACTGGCAGGCCACCTACCAGCGCTGCATGGCGCCGCTGTGGGGCCCGGCCGGTGCGCTGGGCAGCGACCTGGGCGGTGTCGCCGACTGACCGCCGGTCCTTTTCGCGGCCCGTCGATCTACGCGCGTGGCATACCCCTGAGGCATATGCCGAGCCTTTCCGGAATCCGATACCCGCAGTTTCAACTCCCCTCGTCCCCTAGGGGATTGGACCCATCACCCTCGGGGTTGCGGCTGTTCGGGCGCTCCGGGGCCGGCCAGGGGGTGCGTACCGCCGACGGCCGATGGCGGGGCGCGTCCGGGCGCCTACCGTCGACGCCATGACCACAGCGAGCACCCCGAACTCCCACCGAACCCCTGCCCGGCGCCGTTTCGGGCCCGCCGTCCACCGCCGGGCGCTCCTCGCCGCCGGCGCCGTCCTGGCCCTCGGCGCCGGACTGACCGCCTGCGACGGCGGTGTCGCGCTCTGCCTCGACGACGACAGCTGCGACGTCGTCGTCCGCACCGACGGCACCGACGCCTTCAAGGCCCTCCAGGTCTTCGGCGGCGACCGCACCGTGAAGATGACGGTCGGCCACATCACCGACAGCACGGTCGAGGTGGCGGTCGGCGACGAACGGAAGACCGTCGGCAAGGACACCGAGACCGCCGTCGGCACGGCGAAGGTCACCCTGCGCAAGGCGGACAAGGGCGACCGCTACGCCGAACTGCACGTCACCCACGGCTGACACCGCCTGCCCGCCTGCCCGCCTGCCTGCCCGCCCGCCCGCCTGCCTGCCCGCCTGCCCGCCCGCCCGACGCCTCCCCGGCGCCCGCTCAGGCCGTACCGACCGGCCGGGGGTGCGGCTCAGTCAGAGGCGAGCCGGAACTCCAGGTTCCCGAACCGGACCTGGTCGCCCGGCCGGACCCGCACCCCGCCCGCGATCCGGCGCCCGTTCACATGCGTGCCGTTGGTCGAGCCCAGGTCGTACAGCACCCAGCCGCCGCCCTCGCGCCGCAGTTCGGCGTGCCGTCGGGAGACCGAGGCGTCGTGCAGCCGCAGCCCCGAGCCGGGAAACCGACCGATCGTCAACTGCCCTGCCCCGGTCTCCGGCAGGCTCAGCCCGGGCAGCCGTTCGGTGCGCCAGGCCCGGCGCAGCCGGTCTCCGAACGCGGAGACCCGGCCGACCGTCCGCAACAGGAAGCGCTCGACCGGGCTCCCGGTCGGCAGCCCGGTCATCGCCTCGTCCAACTCGCCCCGGCTGGTGGCGTGCAGGACGATCTCCATCCGGCCGAGGAAGGTGTCGTGCGACAGCCGTCCGCTGCCCGCTCCGTCCTTGAGCACCCCGAGCGCCTGGTCCCGTTCGGCGTCCGAGGGGCGGACCGCGCCGGAGGGCCGGACGGCGCCGGTGCGGAACTCAGGAGACGTCATGGCCCGATTGTCGGCTCGGCCGGCTCGGACTGTCCAGATCACGCCGGGTGCCGGCGCACGGTGAGTACGTCACTGCACTCCAGACGCCCGGTGCGCCACCGCGGTTCCGGGCGGCCGGGTGCCTGGGTGCCGGGGCGGGCAGAGCGAGGGGCAGGGGGTCAGGGGGTCAGCCCTTCCGGGCGGCCGCCAGGATCTTCTCGGTGGTGTGCAGGAACCGGGAGGTGACCGTACCCCGGTAGGCCTTGCCGAACAGTTCCCCGGTGACCCACTTGCCGTCCCGCAGGTGGACCACCACGTACGCGGCGCCCGGGTCGGCGCCGACCACCTCGTGGTCGCCCTTCGGCGAGAGGCGGGGGACGGCGAGGTCGGCGGGCAGCGGCTCGGAGAGGAAGGCCACGACCAGCCGGACGTCGGGCGTCACCTCGACGCCCTTGAACGGCTCGGCGGCCAGCAGCGCGGCCACCTCGTCGACCGTCCGCAGCAGCGCGGGCACCGGGTAGCCGAGGGACCGCTCCAGGTGCTCCTCGATGCGCCGGGTGAGGGCGGCGCGGTCCGGCTCGTCGGTGGTGAAGAAGACGTTGCCGCTCTGGATGTAGGAGCGCACGCCCCCGAGCCCCAACTCGGCGAAGAGCGCCCGCAGTCGCTCCATCCGCACCGTCCGGCCGCCGACGTTGATCGCCCGCAGGAACGCGATGTACGTGGTCGTGGTGGTCACCCCGCCAGTCTGGCACCGGCCCCTGACACCCGGAGGTTGCCCCTGGCGCCCGGCGGTTGTCAGTGCCCGGTGCCAGACTGGCGCCATGGTCACCTGGCAGGATTTCGAGCAGCAGGCACCCGAGCTGGCGCCGCTCGTGCGGGCCCGGTTCGAAGCCGAGAAGCACCACGTCCTGGCGACGCTGCGCAAGGACGGTTCGCCCCGGGTGAGCGGTACGGAGGTCGGCTTCGTCGGCGCCGACCTGATGCTCGGGTCGATGTACGGCTCGGCCAAGGCGCGCGACCTCCAGCGGGACGCCCGCTTCGCGCTGCACGCCCACCCGGGGGACGAGACGATGGCCGGTGGCGACTCCAAGGTCTCCGGCCGCGCGGTCGAGATCACCGACGAGGCCGAACTGTCCGCCTACGCGGCCGATCTGCCCGAGCCGCCGCCGACCGCCTTCCACGCCTTCCGGCTGGACCTGGAGCAGGTGGTGCACACCGCCGTGGGGGAGGGCCACCTGTGGATCCTCAACTGGCACCCGGGCCGACCGGTGCAGCGGATCCAGCTGCACTGACCGGCCTCGGACGCCTCGGACGCCTCGGACGCCTCGGACGCGGCGCTGCTACGGCAGGACGGACTTGACCGCCTCGGGGGTCCGGGCCACGACGGCGTGGCCGTCGTCCGCGGTGATGATCGGGCGCTGGATCAGGATCGGGTGCTCGGCCATCGCCGCGATCCAGCGATCCCGGTCCGCCGGCTCCCGGGTCCACTTCCGCATCCCCAGGTCCTTGGCGACCTGCTCGTCGATGCGGGTGATGTCCCACGGCTCCAGGCCCAGCCGCTCCAGTACCTGCTCCAGCTCGGCCGAGGTCGGCGGGTCCTCCAGGTAGCGCCGCACGGTGTACTCGGCCCCGACGGCCTCCAGCGCGCCGAGCGCCGACCGACACTTGCCGCAGCGCGGGTTGATCCAGATCTCCATATCGGCAACCCTACCGAGCCGCCCGACGGCCGGGCGCCAACCCGCCCGGCCCGGCGCCCCCGCCGGACGCGCACCCGGGCCGACGCCGGGCGAGCCCCCGGCCCGGCCCGGTACCCCCGCCGGACGGGAACTCCGCTGCACCCTCCGGTGGTTCACGCACCAGGAACGTGGCCTCTGGGAGGGGAGCACCGGATGGACGGCGCGGCGATCATCGAGGAACTGCTGACCAGCGAGGGCCGGGCCGACCCGTACCCGCTGTACGCGCGGGCACATGCGCTGGGCGCGGCGGTGCCCGCCGGGCCGGACACCTTCCTGGTGACCGGCCACACCGCGGCCGACAAGGTGCTGCGCACCCCCGCCTTCGCCGTCGCGACCGCCGACATGATGGCCGAGCTGACCCCGGAATTCGCCGAGCACCCGTCGATGGCGCTGTTCGGCCGCTCGATCCTGCAGCGCAACGCGCCCGACCACCCCCGGGTCCGCTCGCTGATCGCCTCGGTCTTCACCGCCCGTCGGGTGGCCGCGCTGCGCCCGGCGGTGGAGGCGGCGGTCGCCGGGCTGCTGGACGAGATGGCCGAGCAGGGCGCCGACGGCTCGCCGGTGGACTTCATGGACGCCTTCGCCTTCCGGCTGCCGGTCGGGGTGATCTGCGAACTGCTCGGCGTCCCCGAGCGGGACCGCTACCGCTTCCGCGACCTCGCCTCCGACCTCACCGTCGCCCTGGAGTTCATCGACGACCGCTCCGAGCTCACCAAGGCTGACCAGGCCGCCGGCGAACTGGCCGGCTACTTCACCGAGCTGGCCGCCGAGCGCCTCGCCCGCCCGCAGGACGACCTGGTCACCGACCTGGCCCGGATCGCCGCCGACGACCCGGAGCGGCTGCCCGCCCGAGAGCTGCTGGCCAACCTGGTGCTGCTGCTGGTGGCCGGCTTCGAGACCACCACCAACCTGCTCGGCAACGGCCTGGCCCTGCTGTTCCGCCACCCGGAGGCGGCCGCCGGGCTGCGCAGCGGCGCGATCACCCCGGCAGGCTTCACCGACGAGGTGCTGCGCTTCGACTCCCCGGTCCAGCTCACCTCCCGGGTGGCGCTGGCCGAGGGGCTGGCCGTCGACGGGCTGCCCGTGCCGGTCGGCAACGTGGCGCTTCTGCTGCTCGGCGCGGCCAACCACGACCCGGCCCGGTACGACCGCCCGGAGGTGTTCGACCCGACCCGGCGGGACAGCCAGCCGCTGAGCTTCGGCGGCGGCCCGCACTACTGCCTGGGCGCCCAGCTGGCCCGGCTGGAGGCCGAGGTCGCGGTGCCCGCCCTGCTCGACCGCTTCCCCCGGCTGGCCCAAGGCGGCGTGCCGGTCCGGCGGGACCGCCTGGTCCTGCGGGGCTTCGAGACCCTGCCGGTGATCGTCCGCTGACGACCGTCTCGCCGCTGACCGCCCACCGACCCGGCTGCCAGCCGGGGCGGGGGTCGTCACCGTCCGCCGACCGGCCCTGACGCCCCGCTTCCGGGCCCGGTCGGCCCCGGAAACCGGGACGTTCGGCCATTCGTGGCCGGGTCCTCCGTAGGAGAGCATGGAGGGACGAACCGGTCATACCGGACTGGTCGGCCGGGAGGACCCCACCGTGCCCGTAGCACCCCGCCCGGAGCATCCGGCGGCCGTGGAACCCCGGGCACCGCGCTGGGTGCCCTGGCTGCCGGTGCTCCTGCTGCTGCTCGACCTGGCCGCCGAGGCGATCGTCCCGGACGCGGTCGCGGCCGGCTTCCTGCTGACCGCGCTGCCCGTGGTGGCGGCGTTCAGCTACGGCCCGGCGCTGACCGCCACCACCACGGTCGGCGCCCTGGCGCTGCAACTGGTGCTGGCCGTGCGGGCGGGCCACATCAACGAGCAGCACCACGTCTGGGTCTACATCGCCACGCTGCTCTCCGGGGTGATGGGCACCGCCCTGTCCTGGCAGCGGACCCGGCAGAACCGCACCCTGCTGCACGCCCGTACCGTCGCCGAGACCCTGCAGCGCACCGTGCTGCGCCCGGTGCCCGAGCGGGCGGGCGGCCTGCGGGTGGCTGGCCTCTACCGCCCGGCCCAGGCCGAGGTCCTGGTCGGCGGGGACCTGTACGAGGTGTGCGACACCCGCTTCGGCGTCCGGGTGCTGCTCGGCGACGTCCGCGGCAAGGGCCTCGGCGCCGTCCGTACGGTGGCCGACGTGCTCGGCGCCTTCCGGGCGACCGCGCACGACACCCCCGACCTGGTCGACCTCGCCGACCAGCTGGACCGTGCCGTCCTGCGCGACGCCGCCGACCGGGGCGACGACGAGCTGTTCGTCACCGCCGTCCTGCTGCAGTACCGGCCGGGCTCCGACTGCGTGGAGATCGTCAACCGGGGCCACACCACCCCGCTGCTGCTCACCGAGCACACCATCACCCCGGTGTCCTGCGCGGACGAGCTCCCGCTCGGCCTCGCCCACCTCGGGCGCCCCGACGAGCGCGGCAAGCCGACCGCCGTCGCCCTGCCCCCGGGCCACACCGTCCTGCTCTACACCGACGGCGTGAGCGAGGCCCGCGACGCCACCGGCGCCTTCTACCCGCTGGCCCCCCGGCTGGCCGCCCTCGGCACTACCTCGCCCGACCGGCTGGTCTCCTTCCTGGCCCAGGACGTCCACGAGTACGCCGGCCTGCTCGCCGACGACCTCGCCGTCCTGGCGCTCACCCCGGAGCGCCCGTAGGCCTTCCCCGGGTGAACTCCCGCAGCCCGAGCCCCCGGTTCCAGCCCTGCCCGCCCGCCCGCCTGCCTGCCGGACTGCCCGACTGCCTGCCCGCCTGCCTCCGACAACGCGCCAGTGGCGCCGCTGGGGGCGGCGCCACTGGTGTCGGTCGGGTGTTCAGTTGCCCGTCGTCGGTGTCAGCTGTGTCGTCCGGGTCGGCGGTAGACCATCGCGCACAGCGCCACACCGCCCAGGACGGCGAGGGCGCCGAGGGCTGAGATCAACGCGTCGGGCGCCGAGCCGCCGGTGTTGGGCAGCGTCCCGCCGCTCGCCGACGGACTCGCGCTGTGGGTCGGGCCGGCGGTCGGGGTCGTACTGCCGGACGGGGTCGCGGTCGGCGAGGGGGACGGCGTCGGCGAGGGCGAGGACGTCGGCGACGGGGACGGGGACGGGGACGGCGAGGAGGACGGCGACGGGGAAGGGGACGGTGACCCGGTGGGGGTGGTCGGCAGGATCACGCCCATGTCGAGGTCGAGGTCGCGCTGCCCTCCGCTGAGCGTGACGGTCTGGGTGATGCCGGTGGCCGGGTCGGCGTCCGAGTCCTTGGCCGGATCGGTGCCGACGCCCCGCTTGGTGACGGTGGCGCCGGCGGGCAGGGTGGACAGGTCGAACTGCACCGCGTAGCTGCCGTCGGGCAGGTGGTCGAAGAGGTAGTGGCCGTTCTGGTCGGTCACCGTGGTGACCGGCTTGCCGTTCTTGTCGCGGACGGGCTGGCCGTTGCCATCGAGCAGCTTCACGGTGACGCCGGCGATGCCCGGGTCGCCGGGCTTCTGGATGCCGGAGCCGTCCACGTCCTGCCAGACGAAGTCGCCGAGCGCGTTGTCGGAGGGCTTGATCTGCTTGACGGCGACGCCGACCTTGGCCGGCTCGGCGGGCAGCAGCTGGCGGCCGCTGGCGTCGGTGGCGGTGAAGGCGAAGCTGTTCCAGGCGTACTCCCCGTCGGGGGCGTCCACCGAGGCGACCATGGGCCAGGTCAGGGTGAAGGCCTCGCCGGAGGCCAGGCTGCCGGGGCGGCGGACCCGGAACCAGGTGGCCGTTCCCGGGCCGGGGAAGGTGCTGCTCCAGGTGGCGCCGGCGTTGCAGCCGGTCCGGTTGACCAGGGCGGCGTCGACGCACGGGTTGGGGTCGGTGGTGTACTCGATCCCCACGGTCGGGTCGCTGGTGGTGATCGGCTGGCTCAGCGACGGCGTCCAGGCGCTGCCGCGCGGAGCGTCCTGGGTGAGGACGTAGTTGTCGCCCGGGGTGGGGAGCCTGTCGTAGGCGATGAAGTCGGTGACCGGGTCGGGGGAGTCGTTGCGGACGGTCATCCGGTAGGAGATCCGGCCGCCGGGGGTGGCGCTGCCGATGCTGACGTAGTCGGCGTCCAGGTCGCCCATGACCTCCTTGTACGAGCGCAGCACGCTCGGCACGTCCACCTGGATCCGGGAGGAGTCGTGGCACATGAGCTCGGAGGTGTCGCCGTTGCCGTTGAGGTCCAGCAGGTCCGGGACACCGCTGTCGGAGCCGGAGAACATGCAGGCGACCGGCGCGGTCGGGTGGTCGACGGTGACGTAGAGGTCGTTGGTCAGCTCGCCGGAGCGGATGCTGCTGGCGACCTGGACGTCGAAGAGCATCCGGTAGGCCAGCGCGTCGTGCAGGTACATCATGTCGGGCGCGCCGGGCGGCCATTCCATCCGGACGATCTGGCGGCCGTCCGGGCCGGGGGTGACGGTGATCGACTGGGGGGCCTTGGCATCCGGGTAGGCCGGGTCGGGCCGGGCCGAGCCCTCGACGTAGACGACACCGGCCGGGAGCACGTCGTACAGCACGAGCGGGCGGGTCAGGTCGCGACCGCTGCGGTTGTACGGGATCACCTGGAAGGTCGCCATGCCGCCGGGTGCGGACAGCTCGCCGGCGACGGTGGTCTTGGCCGCGCCGAGGTTGGTCGCGGCGGTGACGGTGGTCGAGGCGCAGGCGTTGGCGGCGGAGGTGCTGGTGCCGTCGCCGGCGGTGGTGTCCAGACAGTTGGTCAGCGGGCTGGGGGCCGGGCGCCCGTCGTGGCCGGGGGTGACGACCTGGGCGATCACCTGCACCGAGTTGCCCGGGCTCCAACCGGTCGGGATGGGGCCGTCCCAGGTGAACCTGAGGCCGTCGAGCCAGCGGCCGGCCGGGATGCCCAGCTCGTCGCGGGCCGGGTCGCCGGCGCCCTGGACGAAGGTGATCCGGCGGGTGCTGGAGCCGTCCAACGGGCTGGACGGGCTGAAGGTCAGCCAGGTCGGGTCGCCGTCGAGGCGGTACTGCAGGGTGAGCCCGATGCTGGTCGGGTTCCACGGCTCCAGCTGGAGGGACTGCGGGAAGAGCCAGTTGTACAGGCCGTCGGTGGTGCCGGCGCCGGGATCGGTCATGGTCAGGCTGGTGGCCGGGCCGGAGGTGTTGGTGGCCGACAGGCTGAAGGAGTTGATGTCACCGGAGGTGACGCCGTCGCGCCACACCTTGCTGGCGGTCACCGTCACACCGGTGGCCGGGGGCCGGAACTGGCCGGTGGTGGTGCCGGCGGTGTCGAGCTTGCGCTCGGCGTCCGGCCCGATCGGGTCGCCGTACAGGTCCACGGTGTTGTCGGAGGTCGTCCCGTCCGGGAAGTCGGCCTCCGGGTAGTTGACGACCAGCACGCCCGGCAGTCGGCAGCCGCCGCGGCCGTTGCCGGAGCGGAACTCCCCGATGTCGTAGCCCCAGGTGTTGGGGCCGGGCGCGACCTGGCTCCAGCCGGGCGAGCGGCCGGTGTCCACCACGGCGCCGGGCGGCAGGGTGTCCAGCAGCCGGCTGGTGTTCAGGTCGACGTTGGGCACCAGGTCGGTGGCGCAGGCGCTGAACTGGTAGGTGACGGTGCGCCCGTCGCCGCTGGAGGTCTGGATGCCCTTGGTCACCGTGTACTGCGGCTGCACCTGGGCCTTGGTGTCGGCGGAGGCGGTCTGGCTGGGCTCACCGGTGGCCGTCATGGTGGCCGAGTTGGTGGAGGCCGCCCCGTCGGGAGTGGTGAAGTTCGGGTACTTCATCGTCACCGTGATGGTGGCGGTGGTGCCCGGACTGAGGTCCTTGAGCCTGATGTCCATGGCGCCGCCCATCGCCCCCGCGGCGGGCACGGTGGAGGCGGCCTGGTCCACCGACGAGGGGTCGGGCGTCCAGCCGACGAACTGCATGTTCGACGGCAGGGTGTCGGTGATCCGCCCGTTGGTGCACTCGGTGATGGAGCAGGTGTACCGGAGGGTGTAGGTGACGTTCTCCCCCGGGGAGGCGGTCGCCTTGTCGACGGTTTTGGTGAAAGAGATCGCGGCCTGGGCCGGCGGCGCCAGCACGCTGCTGCCGAGCAGCGAACCGGCCAGCAGGGCCAGCACCGAGGCGATCCGCCCGGTCCGGAAGTGAATGCGCATCTGGGAAGTTCATCCGACCGCCCGACCGTCCTTCCCCCGACGCAACGCACACCCCCCCACTTCCACCCGATCGGCCGCACCTGCCGACAGGGCCCCGCCGCGCCCGAGAAGAGTGCGACGGGGCCCTGAACAGGCTCCATGCCCGCACCGGCAACCGCGATTTAGAGGTCGTAGTGCAGCTCGAACATGCCTCTGACCTGCGCAAATGATGGTCGCATGGAAGATCATTTCACAGCCAGTGCACACGCGGGGGCTTCAACGGATGAGATGAGTCGAGAAGTGCGGAGCAGTGACGAGGGATCGCGTTGGCTGGTCGCTGCAGGGCGCTACGCAGTGCTACCGAACTTCGAACCGGCTCGTATGCGCCGTCCACATTGCTCGCGTCATCCAGTGCCTCTGTGTTGAGGGGAAACGCCGGAATGCCGACCTCCCGAGGGTATCGACCGGGGAGGTCGGCATCGGCGTTCTTGCCGCGGCGACCAGCGGCTCTGCTCGGTCCTGCTCGGTCCTACTCGGTCCGCAGCGCGGTGGCGGTCCGCGACCGGGCCGCCCAGCCGGCCGGCAGCAGTGCCCCGAGCAGGGCGATCACGATCCCGCCGGCCAGCAGGGGGATGAGCAGCCCGGCGGTGTAGGTGTGGGTCACGCTCGGCGGCAGGTGCCGGCCGATCGCGTTCCCCATCGGGTTCAGCGTCGCCTTCTCCACCGCGACCCCGAGCGGGACCCCGATCAGCCCGGCGATCAGGCCGGTGAGTGTCACCGAGGTCAGGACCATCGCGATGGTCTGCTTGGGTGTCATCCCGAGGGCCTTGAGGATCCCCAGGTCATGGACCCGCTCCCGGGTGTCCTGCACCACCATGCTCAGCACCCCGAGCGCGGCGACCGCGGTCATCATCAGCGTGAGCGTGGCCACCAGGGCGCTCATGGTGAGCACCACGATGTTTTTGCCCGAGCTCGAGTTCGACTGGACCGAGGCGTTCAGCGGGGTCAGCGCGGCGGCGGCCGAGGTGGACCAGTCCGATCCGTTGACGTTGTCGGTCAGCTCGACGTTGAACTGGTCGATGTGCGGGGGCAGACCGGCGGCGGTGAAGGTGGCCGCATCCGTCATGACGGTGTAGTCGCCCTGGTTGGTGTCGAAGTTGATGCCGACGACCTTCAGCGGCAGTTGCTTGTTCTGCTGCGTCACGGTGACGTCGTCACCGACGTGGATTCCCGCCGTCGTGGCCAGCTTGTCGCCGACCACGGCCTCGCCGGGCGCCGAGTACCAGCGGCCGGACACCAGCTCCAGGTGCGTCCAGGAGAAGTCGCCGGTGACCGTGAACACCTTCGGCGGTTCGCCGCCGGGCGGAGCGCCGACCATGGCGGCGCCGCTTTCGCCCCAGCCGAACGCGGCCTTCGTGCCCGGGATTCCGGCGAGCGCGGCGGCCACCTTGGCGGCGTCCAGGTGCGGGGTGCGCGGGTCGTTGGGGCCGTAGAGACCCCAGGGCACGCCCACGTCGGCTGTGGGTATCGCGATCTCCGACGCGACGTTGAAGCCTGAGGTGCTGGCGTCCAGGTACTTGTTGAACCCGGTCCCCAGCCCCACCGCGAATGTGGCACTCACCACGCCGAACAGCACCGCCGTACCGACCAGGACGGCCCGGGCCGGCCGGGCGAACGGCTGGGCCAGCCCCAGCGACATGGCCCGGGGCAGCGGCAGCCGCGAGGCCAGACGCTGCGCCGCCTGACCGCCTCCGGCCTTGGGGGCGCGGCCGACCACCAGGGCCCGCACCGTCGACATCCGGCCGGCTCGCAGTGCCGGGATCAAAGCTGTGACGCCGACGGTCAGCAGGGTGCCCAGCGACACCACGGCGCTGACCCACAACGGAATCGTGGTACGGGCCGCGCCGAGCTGCTTGGTGGCCCCGTCCAGGATCGGCACAGCCAGGAGGTTGCCGAAAACCGTGCCGAGCACCACGCCGAGTGTCGCCGGGATCATGGCCTGCGCGGTGTAGGCGCGGGCCACCTGCGAAGGGGTGAAGCCCAACGACTTCAGAATCCCGATGCGCCGGATTCCCGAGGCCACAGCCCCGCTGACCACGATCGAGATGATCAGCACCGACATGAACAGCCCGAGGATCCCGAAGCCGATCAGGAACGGCACGTAGGCCTTGGCGTTGCCGGTCGCCTGCTGCTCCGTGGTCAGGTACGACTGTCCGCCCTCGACCGCACCGGCCGGCGCGGCGGCGGCCACCGCCTGCTTGTCGGTGGCGATGTCGGTGGCGGTCCCGGCCTCGGCGAACCGGTAGAGCATCTGCTCGTCGGACTTGGCACCGGCGGCGGTGAGCCGCGCGAAACCGTCGGCGGTGGCGAAGGCGGTCGCGCTGTCGGTCACCGAGCCGCCGAAGCCGACGACCTTGAACGACGGCTTGCCCGGCAGGGAGGAGAACACCACTGAACTGCCGAAGCAGTCGGTGGCATAGTGCTGCCACGGCAGGGCGATCTCGTCCGGGCTCGTCGGCCAGCGCCCCTGGGTCAGCGCCAGTTGGTCCATCCCGGAGGTGCTGCCCAGGTCGGGCCGGGTGGTGACGGTGATCGGATGGTTGTCGGTACCGGCGAAATCGTTCTTGGGGCAGTCCGTGCCGATGGTTGTGTCCAGGGCGGCGGCGACCGGGTACGGCCCGGCCGCCTCGGTGACGCCGGCGGCGTGCGCGGTGGCGGCGGCCTGCGCGGCCGTGACCTTCGAACTGTCGAACTGGACCGCCAGGTGCGCCCCGTTCCGGGCACTGAAAGCGTGCTCGAACGGGGCCTGTACGACAGTCAGCAGACCGAGGGAGAGTACTGAGGACGTCACCGCGGCGAACGTGGTCAGGGCCATGACGATGGACTGGACCCGACGGCGGCCCACGCCGGAACGTACGACCTTGCCCAGGGCGCTCACCGGACCGCTCCCGCCGAGCTGTTGACGGTGGCGCCGCCGGCGGTGTTGACCACGTCCCGCTCGACCGCGCCGTCCACCAACTCGATCGTGCGGCGCGCGGTGCTCGCGGCCAACTGCACGTCGTGGGTGACCAGCAGGATGGTCTGGCCATCGCTGTTCAGCTCCAGCAGCAGCTGGCGCACGTCCTCGGCCGAGCTCGAGTCCAGGGCGCCGGTCGGCTCATCGGCCAGCAGCAGCGCCGGCTCGTTCATCAGGGCCCTGGCCACCGCCACCCGCTGCCGTTGCCCGCCGGACAGCCGCTGCGGATAGGCATTGACATGCCGGTCGATGTCCAGCGAGCCGAGCAGCTCGACGGCCCGCCGCTGCGCTTCGCGCTTGCCCATCCCGGCCAGCTGTGCCGGAACCATGACGTTGTCCAATACGGTCAGGTCGTCCAGCAGGTTGAAGAACTGGAAGATCATGCCGATGGAGGCCCGGCGGTACTTCGCCGAACCGGCCTCGCCGAGCTGGTCGACGCGGGTGCCGTCGACGGTCACGGTGCCACTGGAAGGCTTGTCCAGACCCGCGATCAGGTTCAGCAGCGTGGACTTGCCACTGCCGGAATGGCCGAGGATCGCCACGCACTCACCAGCCGCCACGGACAAGGTGACGCCGGCCAGTGCGGGTGGGCCGTCGTCGTACTTCTTCGTCGCGTCGCGGAGATCGATCATCGGTGCATTCGTCATGACCATGAACCTAGGAACGGACCACGATCCACCGCGTCGGCTGGCGGATGTCACCTCTTCCCAGGTCATCGGCCCGGGGGCGTATCCGGCGTACATCCCCGGGGCGACGCGCAGAGCCGATGCCACTGAATACGATCTCCGTATGGAACAGCTTCTCCAGCGTCTCTCGACATCGAAGCGCGTGACCTGGCTGACGTCACAGGCCGTGGTACTCGCCACTGCCTGCTTGTACGCGCTGATGCTCCCCTTGACGATGCCGACCCCTGAGAACGGCCTGTTCCGGTTCCCCGACCTCGAGCCCGCCCAGATGATCGGTCTGTACATCGTGCTCGCCCTGCCGGTTCTGCTGGTGCGCCGCCTGCCGGCGGCGGTCTTCGCGGCGGTTCTGGGCGAAACAGTCCTCGGCGACGCCTTCGGTGCGCGGCCCTCGATCGTGTTCGTCCTGCTCGTCGGCTTGGGCGGGTACCTCGCCGTCCGGCGGCCGAAGGCTGCCGCCGTCGGCTCCGTCGCGGGCGTCGCGGCCGCGCTCGTCAACGACATCCACACCCGCGAGCAGTCCGTCAGCGACGCGGTCCAGTGGGCCGGGGGGTTCGCGTTGTGGTTCGCGGTCGCGTGGGTCTTCGGGGGCGTGTATCGCAAACGCCGTGAATACCTCGAAGCCCTGCAGGAGCAGACCGCGGCCCGCGTCGTCTTGGCCGAGCGGCTGCGGATCGCCCGCGAGCTGCACGACAGTGTCGCGCACAGCATCGGGATCATCACGGTGCTGTCGGGAGCGGCGGCGCGGGTCGTGGAGACCAAGCCCGAGCAGACGCGGCAGGCGCTGACCGGCATCGAGACCACCAGCCGGGAGACGCTGCTGGAGCTGCAGCGCATGCTCGGGGCGCTCCGCCGCGCCGAGCCGGATGACGCCATGCCGCAGGCCGCTCCGCTGGCGCCGGCCAGCAGCCTGGCCGACGTCCCGCAGCTCGCCGAACGCACGGCCGGCGCCGGGGTGCGGGTCCATGTGACCTGGCGGGGCGAGCGGCGTCCACTGCCGCCGGAGATCGAACTGTCGGCGTTCCGGATCGTCCAGGAGTCGGTGACGAACGTGGTGCGGCATTCCGGTGCACGGACGTGCCGGGTCGCGGTCGGTTACGAGCCGGAAGGGGTGACGATCGAGGTGGTGGACGACGGGGACGACGGTCTCGGCGGGCCGGGCCGTCCGAGGTTCACGGCGGGGGCCGGCGGCAGCGGCTTCGGCCTGCTCGGCATGCGCGAGCGGGTGACGTTGCTGTCCGGCCAGTTCAGCGCGGGCCGGCGTTCGGAGGGCGGATTCCGGGTGGCTGCGAGGCTCCCGGCATGAGCGTGCGGGTGCTGCTGGTAGACGACCAGCCGCTGATGCTGGTCGGGCTCGGGATCCTGATCGGCGACACCGACGACCTGGAGGTGGTCGGCCAGGCCGGCGACGGCCGCGAGGCGGTGCGCCTGGTGCGTGAACTGCGGCCGGACGTCGTGGTGATGGACATCCGGATGCCGGATATGGACGGGATCGAGGCGACCCGGCAGGCGACCGCCGAACCGGACCCGCCCAAGGTCTTGGTGCTGACGACCTTCGACGACGACGAGTACGTCTACGGCGCACTGCGCGCCGGGGCCAGCGGATTCCTGCTCAAGAGCATGGCCCTGGACGCGATCCTGGGAGCGATCCGCGTGGTGGCCGCGGGCGACGCGCTGATCGCACCGAGCGTGACCCGACGGCTGATCGCGGACTTCGCCGGGACGTCCCGCCCCGCGGCCCCCGAACCGGACGCCGAGCCCGCTGCGGACCCACGTCTCCTCGCGGGGATCACCGACCGGGAGCGCGAGGTGCTGGCACTGGTCGGACAGGGACTGTCGAACACTGAGATAGCCGAGCGGCTGGTGATCAGCGCGGCGACCGCGAAGACGCATGTCGCGCGCCTGTTCGCCAAGCTCGAAGCCCGGGACCGCGTCCACCTGGCGATCGTCGCCTTCGAAGCCGGACTCATGCCGCGTAGACGGTCCGGACTCATGCCGCGTAGACGGTAGGGACAGGATCAGAAGAACGAGGCGGCGCTGCCCGAGCCGCCGGCACTACACAGAACTCCTGCGGAGATCGAACCCAGTGGACTCTGATTCCACATCGCGAGCCCCAGGGGTGTCGCAGCCGACCCCTCTCCAGGCGTTTCCGCAGGTCAGAACCTTGTCTGACCTGCGGAAACGATGAGAGGTCGAACTGCGTTTCCGCAGGTCGGAGGAGCTTCTACAGGTCGTAGTACAGCTCGAACTCGTGGGGGTGGGGGCGGAGGGCGATGGGGGCGATCTCGTTGGTGCGCTTGAAGTCGATCCAGGTCTCGATCAGGTCCGGGGTGAAGACGTTGCCGGCGAGCAGGTACTCGTGGTCGGCTTCCAGGGCGTCGAGGACGGCCGGGAGGGAGGCGGGTACCTGCGGGACGTTGGCGTGCTCCTCGGGGGCGAGCTCGTAGAGGTCCTTGTCGACCGGCTCCAGCGGTTCGATCTTGTTGCGGATGCCGTCGAGGCCGGCCATCAGCATGGCGGCGAAGGCCAGGTACGGGTTGGAGGAGGGGTCGGGCGCGCGGAACTCGATGCGCTTGGCCTTGGCGTTGGAGCCGGTGATCGGGATGCGGATCGCGGCCGAGCGGTTGCGCTGGGAGTAGACGAGGTTGACCGGCGCCTCGAAGCCCGGGACCAGGCGGTGGTAGGAGTTCACCGACGGGTTGGTGAAGGCCAGCAGCGAGGGGGCGTGCCGGAGCAGGCCGCCGATGTAGTAGCGGGCGGTGTCGGAGAGGCCGGCGTAGCCCTGCTCGTCGTAGAAGAGCGGCGAGCCCTCGGTCCACAGCGACTGGTGGACGTGCATGCCCGAGCCGTTGTCGCCGAAGATCGGCTTGGGCATGAAGGTGGCCGTCTTGCCGTTGCGCCAGGCGACGTTCTTGATGATGTACTTGAACAGCATCAGGTCGTCGGCGGCGTGCAGCAGGGTGTTGAACTTGTAGTTGATCTCGGCCTGGCCGGCCGTGCCGACCTCGTGGTGCTGGCGCTCGACTTCGAGGCCGGACTTGGCCAGTTCGAGCGACATCTCGGCCCGCAGGTCGGCGAAGTGGTCCACCGGCGGGGTGGGGAAGTAGCCGCCCTTGTACTTGACCTTGTAGCCGCGGACGTCGCCCTCGGCGGCGCCGGAGTTCCAGGCGCCGGCCTCCGAGTCGATGTGGTAGAAGGACGCGTTGGCGCTGGTCTCGAAGCGGACCGAGTCGAAGACGTAGAACTCGGCCTCGGGCCCGAAGAACGCGGTGTCGGCGATGCCGGAGGAGGCGAGGTAGGCCTCGGCCTTCTTGGCGACGTTGCGCGGGTCGCGGCTGTAGGCCTCGCCGGTGACCGGGTCCTGGATGAAGAAGTTGATGTTGAGGTGCTTCTCGACCCGGAAGGGGTCGAGCCGAGCCGTGGCGAGGTCCGGGACCAGGGCCATGTCGGACTCGTGGATGGCCTGGAAGCCGCGGATCGACGAGCCGTCGAACATCAGGATCTCGGATGGGTCGAAGGTCGCCGCAGGTACGGAGAAGTGCTGCATGACGCCAGGCAGATCGCAGAAGCGGACATCGACGAACTTCACGTCGTTGTCCTGAATGAACTGCTTCACTTCGGCGGCGTTGTTGAACATCCATCCTCCTCGGCGTGCGAATGGGGCTCACCCTAGGAACGGGCCGTTTCCGGCCGGTGACCCGGCCGTTTCATAAATGTTAACCACGCCCGCCGATCGGGTGGCAAAGATGTACGGGACGGGGCAAAGCGCACCGCCGTCAGGCTCGGCTCTCCACAAGTGGTCTGGACCACTTGGAAAGCTCCGGCGGCACGATTCACCCGCCCGTGGCGTTCGGGGGAGCCGGTGGCGGCGCGGACGGGTCGCCCGGTTAGTGTGGATTCGTGGACACCAGAGAAGCGTTGGGATCGTGGATCGACGGCCCGAAGGCGGCCGCCGAGAAGATGGGAGCCGACTTCGGCTTCCGCGGCGAGCGCCTCGGCCTGCCCAAGGAGGGCCCCGGCTCGATCGCGGGCCCGGGCCGCCGGATCGGCGCCCTGTTCGTGGACGGCTGGCTGGTCGCCCTGATCGCCTACGGGCTGATCGGCAAGGGCAGCCCGGCCGAGGCGAACCTGTGGACCAGCCCGCTCTACTTCCTGGTCGCGGCGGTGCTGCTCGCCACCACCGGGACGACCGTCGGCAAGCGGCTGTTCGGCCTCCGGGTGATCCGTCTGGACGGCGGCCGCGCGACCATCCCGCAGGTGCTGCTGCGCACCCTGCTGCTCTGCCTGGTGGTGCCGCCGCTGGTCTGGGACCGCGACACCCGCGGTCTGCACGACAAGGCGGTCGGCACCGTCGAGGTCCGGATCTAGTCCGGATCTGTCGAGGTCCGGATCCAGTCCGGAACCCAGCCTGGATCCAGGGCCGGACGGCCTTGCCGCACAACACTGAACGGCCCCGCTGCGGGATCTCCGCGGCGGGGCCGTTCAGTGTTGTGGTCGGGGGAGCGTCAGCGGGCCTGGCCGCCCTTGGGCATCCGGGCACCCTTGGGCATCGGGCCCTTGGGGATCGGCGCCTTGGAGAGCAGGTCGCCCAGGGCGCGCAGACGGTCGTTGGTCTCGGTGACCTGGGACGCGGTGATGGCGCGGGGCAGTCGCATCAGGTGGATCTGCAGCTTCTTGAGCGGGATCTCGCCCTCGCCGGTACCCACCACGATGTCGTGCACCGGCACGTCGCCGACGACCCGGGCCATCTTCTTCTTCTCGGAGGCCAGCAGCTGGCGCACCCGGTTCGGGTTGCCTTCGCCGATCAGCGCGATTCCGGCCCGGCCCACCGCGCGGTAGACCGCGTCCTGGTTGCGGGTGACCGCGACCGGGGTGGAGTTGGAGCTCCAGCCGCGTCGGATGTTGTTCAGCACCGCCGCAACGGCGCCCGGCTGCCCCTCCATCTGTCCGAACGCCGCGCGTTCGGCCCGGCGCCCGAAGACGATCGCCATGGCCAGGAAGGCCACGATGAAGCCCAGGATGCCCAGGTAGATCGGGTGGTCGATTGCGAAGCCGATGGCGAGGAACACGCCGAAGGTCAGCAGGCCGACGCCGGCGATGATCAGGCCGATCTTGGTGTCGACCTTCTTGGTCATGGTGTAAGCCAGGCGGATCTGCTTCAGTCGCCCGGGGTTCTCGGATGTTTCCCTCGCCATAACGCTCATGGTACGTGGCACGGGTACGGGATATCCAAGCCCGGGTACCCGTTCGCCTCGATCCGTGACTCGTGTGCCCTGTGCCGTCGCACACAGCGACCGTCGGCCGCGGCGAACGGCCCCCGGCGCGGCCGCGTCGAGAACGTCACCGTCGAGGACCATCGAGAACCGCTGAGAACCGTCGAGGACGTCACCGTCGTGGCGGTGACGTCGTCGCCGCCCGCGCGTCGTGTCGGCGGTCCGCCGCGTACCGGCGGTTCTCGCAGACCGCCGCCCAGGCGTTGCGCCGGGCCTGCTGCTGGCCACCCGCCAGCAGGACGCTCTCGGCGAGCCGCAGCGCGACCCCCACCGACCGGATGCGCATCCGCATGCCGAACAGCTCCCCTCGTGGCTGAGAAGAATCGAACGATCGCAACGAGTCCATCGTCACCATCCCGTGTTACCAGGCGGTGACCAGGCAGTCAAAGTGCGGTGAAACCGAAAGGGCGGAGCCGAGGCTCCGCCCTTCGCTCGCGCACCGGATGGCTCAAAAGCACCGGATCAGCAGGATCATCAGAATCTGCTGGCTCATTCAGCCCAGCCGACCCGGCCGGATCAGACCGCGGCCTGCGCGCGCCGCTCCAGCGCCTGCCGGTACAGCCGCCCGGCCCGGTAGGAGGAGCGCACCAGCGGGCCCGACATGACCCCGGCGAAGCCCAGCTCCTCGGCCTCCTGCTGGAGCTCGACGAACTCGTGCGGCTTGACCCAGCGCTCCACCGGGTGGTGGCGCAGCGAGGGACGCAGGTACTGGGTGATGGTGATCAGCTCGCAGCCGGCGCCGACCAGGTCGGCCAGCGCCTGGCTGACCTCCTCGCGGGTCTCGCCCATGCCGAGGATCAGGTTGGACTTGGTGACCAGCCCGGCCGCGCGGGCCTGGGTGATGACGTCGAGCGAGCGCTCGTAGCGGAAGGCCGGGCGGATCCGCTTGAAGATCCGCGGCACCGTCTCGACGTTGTGCGCGAGCACCTCGGGGCGGGAGGAGAAGACCTCGGCCAGCTGCTCGGGCACCGCGTTGAAGTCGGGGATCAGCAGCTCGACGCCGGTGCGGCCGCTCTCGCGGTCGGCGGTCAGCGCGTGCACCTGGCGCACGGTCTCGGCGTACAGCCAGGCGCCGCCGTCCGGCAGGTCGTCGCGGGCGACGCCGGTGATGGTGGCGTAGTTGAGGTCCATCGTGACGATGGACTCGGCGACCCGGCGCGGCTCGTCCCGGTCGAAATCGGCGGGCTTGCCGGTGTCGATCTGGCAGAAGTCGCAGCGGCGGGTGCACTGGTCGCCGCCGATGAGGAAGGTCGCCTCGCGGTCCTCCCAGCACTCGAAGATGTTGGGGCAGCCGGCTTCCTGGCAGACGGTGTGCAGCCCCTCCTTCTTCACCAGCGACTGGAGGGCGTTGTACTCCGGCCCCATCTTCGCGCGGGTCTTGATCCACTCGGGCTTCCGCTCGATGGGGGTCTCGCTGTTGCGGACCTCCAGGCGGAGCAGCTTCCTGCCGTCGGGCGCGACAGCGGACACGTGCGACTCCTAGAACTAGACGGGGTACCCCCAGGGTACGCCTGTGGTTGTAAGGCCTTCGCGCGGCCTGTTGCCCCGCAATCGCAGGGCAACAGCGCTACTGGCCGGTAGATTCCCGGGGGGCAATCCGGAGTGGGGCCCGGGGAAGAGCCCGGGCGAGGACCCGGGCCCGGGTCAGCGGGTGAGCGCGGGTTCGGGCAGCTCGGCGAACACGTCCGCCAGGTGCCGCTCGACCACCGGCAGCGCCTCGCCGACGGTGAAGTCGCGCCCCAGCTCGCCGGCGAGCGAGGCGACGCCGGCGTCCCGGATGCCGCACGGCACGATCCGGTCGAACCAGGTCATGTCGGGGTCGCAGTTGAGCGCGAAGCCGTGCATGGTGACCCCGCGGGCGACCCGGACGCCGATCGCGGCGAGCTTGCGGTCGTCGCCGCGCTGGCCGGCGTTGGACGGCGCGTACTCGGGGCCGGCCAGCCGCGGGTCGATGCCCAGCGGCAGGCCCATCCGCAGGGTCAGCTTGCCGATGTCCACCACCTGCGCCGGGTCCACCACGGCGTCCGGAATGGAATCGCCCAGCACCCAGACGCCGCTGCGGCCCTCGACCCGGGTGGTGCCGACGCCGAACCCGGCGCAGGCGCGGATCAGCGCCTCCTCCAGCCGGCGGACGTAGGCGACCACGTCGATCGGGTCGGGCAGCTTGACGATGGGGTAGCCGACCAGCTGGCCGGGGCCGTGCCAGGTGATCTCCCCGCCGCGGTTGACCTCGACCACCGGGGTGCCGTCCAGCGGCAGGTCGGCGGGGTTGGTGCGCTTGCCCATCGTGTAGACGGGCTGGTGCTCCAGCAGCAGCACGGTGTCGGGGATCTCGTCCGCGACCCGCAGCGCGTGCAGGCGCTGCTGTTCCTCCCAGGCCTCCTGGTAGGCGATGGCGCCCTCGCCTGTCCCCATTCGAACGAAACGCACGTTCTCGCTCACCGCTGCCGCTCCTTGCCAGGCGTTCGAGACCAACCTCGCCACTGTACGCCCACGCCCGTGCGGGCGGTTCAGCCGCCCGTACGGCCAGTACGGACGAC
>NZ_JBHWIR010000127.1:0-301 GCF_042731835.1 Kitasatospora sp. NPDC059817
GGGCGCCCGGCGGGGGGCCCGGCCCCCCCCCGCGCCGGCGGCGACCGGCGCGGCCGGGGCCGGCACGGCGGGCTCGGGCTCGGACGCGGGCTCGACGGCACGCCCGGCCCCGCGCACAGCCGCCGGAACGGACGCCGCGACGGGCGACGCAACTGGCGACGGCGCCTCCCGCACGGCCACCGCCGCCGGGACGGTCGCGGGCGCTCCGGAGACGGCGGCCGCTTCCACCCCGACCGAAGCGGGGGGCGGGGGGGCGGCCGCAGCCCCGACCGGCGCACCAACCGAATCGCGCGCCGCCCCC
>NZ_JBHWIR010000127.1:310-22675 GCF_042731835.1 Kitasatospora sp. NPDC059817
GGCGCGCGGGGGGGGGGGCGCGCCCCCCCCCCCCCCCCCCCGCTCCCCCCCCCCCCGACGCGGCGGCCGGCATGCCGGCCGAAGCCCGGACCGGAACAGCAACCGAAGCGCGGACCTCCCTCGCGCGCCCCTCTTCCCCGTCGGGCGCCCCCGAAAGCACCCCCCAGGAGACCCGGTGCGGCTCGCCATCCGCCTCCATCAGCCCCCGCTGCGCCTGCGGAACGACCTGCCAGCCGGGCTCCTCCGCCTCACCCTGGCCTGCCGCACCCCCCACCGCCGAAACCTCGACCACCGGCTCGCCCAGGACCGCTTCGTCGAGGACCGCTTCGTCGAAGACCGGCACCTCGACCGCTGCCATCTCCAGTCCAGACACCTCAGGGCTCTCGGACACCCCCGGCTCCCCGACCGTCCGGAACACCGGCCCGCCGATCACCTCCGCCGCCCGCGACCCGAGGACGAACTTCGCCCCGCCCGTGGTCTGGTCGAGGTACACCGGCCCGGTGTCCCCGCCCCTGCCCCCACCGTGCGCGGCCCCGCCCCAGGACGGCTCCGGGGCCGCCGCCTCCGGAACGGCCGGCTCCGGCAGCACCGGTGGCGGCACCACCCGCGCCGTCCCGGCCGCGCCGGCGGCGGGCCGCCGGGACGCGAACCGGGGCGGCTCCATCACCTCGCCCTCGGCGGGTGCGAGCCGGCTGGTGCCCGGCACCCAGGCCGAGCCGCCCCAGTACCGGACGAAGCCTGGGATGGAGGGGTCGGGGTAGTAGCCCGGCTCGGGTCCGACGGCCGGGTCGCCGGCGCCGGCGAAGGGGCGGTCCGTCATGGGGGTCTTCTCTCCTGGCGGGTCCTGGCGGGGCCGACACGGCACGCCCGCCCGGCGCACCCGCGAGCCGCCCGGCGCGCGTGGGTGGGGGCACCGCTGGTAGGCGGACAGTCGCCGGGTAGTCACAAAGGGTAGTGCCTCGTCGTGGCGCCGACGGAAAGTTGGTCAATCACCTGACAGCGGCGGGCCCTCCGGGGTAGGGGCGGCCGAACCGTCCCGGCGTGCGGCGGGTGTCCGCGCGCCGCAGTCCCCACCGGTCACCACCCCTCGCCTCACCCCCCTCGTCGAACTTCCCGAAGAAATCCCGGAAACGTGTGTAAGAGCCGGCGTGGACCGCCCTCTCAAAGGTCACCGGGCCCGGAACCGGGCAGGAATCGAAGGCAGAGAGGAAGACGATCATGGAGCGCCCCACCAGCGTGGTCGAGCACGAACTGGAGCTGAACCTGGTGCTCTCCCCCGAGCACAGCGTCCCCGTCCCGGCCCGGCTGTCCTACGGCAGCCACGACCCGTACGCGGTGCACATCACCTTCCACCTGGACACCGGCTCCCCGGTGACCTGGGTGTTCGCCCGCGAGCTGCTGGTCGAAGGCACCTTCCGGCCGTGCGGCCAGGGCGACGTGCGGATCTGGCCGACCCGCTCGGGCCGGCGCAGCGTGCTCTGCCTGGCGCTGAGCTCCCCGGCCGGGGACGCCCTGCTGGAGGCGCCGCTGCCGGTCGTCGCGGCCTGGCTGGAGCGGGCCCACCGGCTGGTCCCGCCGGGCAGCGAGATGGCCGCGCTGGACATGGACGGATCGCTCGCGGACCTGCTTGCGTGAGCACGCGCACGCCCGCGAACGGGCACAAAGCCTCGGCCGCGCACCCGGCCGGGACCGCGCGACGCGACGGGAGCCGCGCCCCCGCCGGCTCAGCGGGCCGCGGGGGCCTGCTGACGGCCGCGGGTGGCGTCCGGGCCACCGCCGTCGCGCTGTCCGGGCAGTCGGACCAGCGGTGCCCCGGCGGAGCGTCGCCGGGCCCTTATCCGGATGGCGGCGGCGAGCAGGAAGCAGAGCCCGACCCACGGGTAGACCGAGGTCGGCAGCTGGCGCAGCGGCGCCATGTGGAGGACGGCCGGCCCGAGCGGCTTGGCGGCCCACATCGCGAAGGAGAGGAACGCGAGCAGCGTCGCCCAGAAGGCGGCCCGCCAGCGCAGTCGGCGGACGCCGACCGGGCGGGCGTGCTCGACGGAGGCCTCGGTGGCGAGCAGGACGAGCAGCGGCACGCACCAGACCCAGTGGTGGGTCCAGCTGATCGGTGAGATCAGCACGGCGGTGACGGCGGCGCAGCAGACGCCCCAGGCCTCGGCCCGGGGCAGCCAGCGGGCGCTGCGGTGGGCCCAGGCGGCGACGGCGAGGCCGGCCACCGCGACGAGGCCGGCCGCGAGGGTGGCGAGGGTGCCGGGGTCGGCGGTGTGCAGCAGCCGGGCGAGGGCGCCGCGCAGCGACTGGTTGTCGACGATCTCGGTCTTGCCGACCCGGGAGGAGTCGTAGAGGTACTTGGTCCAGAAGCCCCAGGTGGCGTCGGGCAGGACGACGGCGCCGATCAGGAAGGTGCCGAGGAAGGTGAGGCCGGCCACGAAGGCGGCCCGGACCCGGCCGGTGATCAGCAGGTAGACGGCGAAGAGGCCGGGGGTGAGCTTGAGGCCGGCGGCGATGCCGATCGCCATGCCCTTGCTGCGGCGGGCGTCCGAACGGGTGAGGTCCCAGAGGATCAGGCAGGCGAGCGCGAGGTTGATCTGGCCGTACCGGAGCGTGGTGAAGACGGGTTCGAGCCAGACGCCGAGGCCGGTCACCAGGATGACGCCGATCGGCCGCAGTTCGCGGCGCGGCCAGCCGACCAGCTTGAAGGACAGGTGGGTCAGCAGGGCGAGCAGCCCGAGGTTGCCGAGAGTGATCGCCACCCGGAGGAACGGGACCGGGAACCAGGTGGTGGGCACGAACAGCATGGCCGCGAACGGGGGGTAGGTCGCGGGCAGGTTCCACTCGGTGACGCGTAGTGCGTACAGGTCGGTGCCGTTGGCCACGGCGGCGCCCTCGGCCCGGTAGACGATCATGTCGACCATCGAGGTGTTGACGAAGTGGCGGACCACCGCGTACACGACCAGGGACAGGAGCGCCAGGGCCGAGGCGGCCAGCAGCGGTCGGCGGGGGGCCTCGCGCAGCGCGCGGACGGGGGCGCCGAGCGCGGTCCGCAGCCGGTCCGACAGGGGGGCGGGCGCGGGGTCGGGTGCGGTCCGCACCGGGCTGCGCTCGTCTTGCACCGCTGTCACCAGTCCACTCCGTCCACCACTCGACCAATCGCCGACGATACCGGATGCGGGCCAGCCGGGCCTGGGCACGGATGATCACGCAGGGTGACGAATGGGCCCCGACCGGCCGTACTCCGTTGCGGGCGGAGCACGGACGGCCGGGGCCACCGGGGGGAAAGCTCAGAGCCTCAGCGGTCCCGCAGCTCAGCCGGTGTAGGCGCCGAGGGCCCGGGTGAAGTCCAGCGGCTGCTGGACGATGCTGCTGCAGCTGGCGTCGGCGTAGGCCTTGGCCCCGCCGTCGCAGGCCTTGTCGCGGGTGCCGGACCACATCGCCAGCCAGGCGAGGTGCCTGGACGCCGCGAAGTCGGCGAGCTGCTTGGCGTCGGCGACGGTGAAGACCTCGCTGGCGACGTCGTTGACGCCGATCATCGGGGTGACGGCGACCTTGCGCCAGGCGGCCGCGTCGTCCAGTCCGAGCACGCTCTTGACCTGGGCCTGGGTGGCGGTGGCCGCGGCGATCGCGTACTTGCCCATCTGGCCCTGCGGGTTCGGGGCGACGCCGTCGCCGAAGTCCATGGCCATGATGTTGACCGCGCCGATCGCGACGCCGTTGTTCTTGGCGTCGGCGACCAGGTTGACGCCCTCCTGGGTCAGGCCGGAGGGCAGCGCGGGCAGCGTGAAGGAGACGTCGAGCGCCTTGCCCTGGGCGGCGGCGTTCTTCTGCAGCTGGGCGATGGCCTGGGCGCGGCGGGTGTTGGCGGCGGTGTTGGCGATCGCGCCGCCCTCGACGTCGAAGTCGAGCCTGGTCAGACCGTAGGCGTCGACGGTCTTCTGGTAGGCGGCGGCCAGGTCGGCGGTGGAGCCGCAGGCGAGGGCCAGCTCGCTGCCGTTGGCGCCGCCGAAGGAGACCCGGACGTCGCCGCCGATCGCCCGCAGGGCGCCGATCTGGGCGGCCACCGCGTCGGCGGACAGATCGCTGACGCCGCCCCACTTGGGCTGGCAGCCGCCGCCGGACACCACGAAGGCGAGGGTGTAGTTCTTGACCCCGGTGGCCTTGGCGGTGGCGACCAGGTCGTACGGCGGGTAGAGCGAGGTGTCGACGTACGGGGCGAAGCCGGCCCCGGCTCCGGCCGGGGGTACGGGCACACCGGTCGCCGTGGGGGTGGCGGTCGGGGTGCGGGTCGGCGTCGGGGTGGTCGGCTTCGCCGAGGGGGTGGCACTCGCGGTCCCCGTGGGGGAGGGGGCCGCGGTGGCGGTGCCGGTCCCGGTCGGCACGGGGCTGGTCGACACCGGACTGGTCGGCGCAGTGGTGGGCGTCGCCGTCGCGGTCGGGCGGCCCGAGGGGGTGGGCGCGGTGCCGTCACCGGCCTTGCAGGAGGTGTTGTTGATCAGACAGTTGCCGGGCTCGGCCTGCGCGGCGCCGGCGCCCTGGGCGACGAAGCCGACCACCACGCTCTTGCCGGGCTCCAGCCGCTTGCTCCACGCCTCCGGCTTGACGGTGACGTGCTGGCCGGCGGCGGTGAAGGTGGCGTTCCAGAGCGAGTCGATCTTCGCCCCGGCCGGGAGGTCGAAGCTGAGCGTCCAGTCCTCGATCGGGCCGCTGTCCGGGTTGGTGACCAGGTACTGGCCGGTGTAGCCGGAGTCCCAGCTGCTGGTCCGGCTGTAGACGGCGCCGAGCGAGGCGGCGCTGGCCGAGGAGGCGAGGACGACGACACCGCCCGCGACCAGGGCGGCGGCGACCGCCGAGGCCCCGACGATCGCGCCCTTGCGGCTGCGCCTGCGGCGGCCTGGGCGGCGGTTGGGCTGGGTGGTCATGGCGCGTTACCTCCGGGGTGCCGTCGGTCGGCCGCGGTCCGGGCGCGGGTACGTGCGGACGTCCGGGCGGCCGGCCCGGCTCGGTCGGGTGACCGGCGCGACCGACGCTAGCGGCGGCCGGGGGGCCGAACCGGCGGGCTGAGCGAGGGGAAGAACTCCCTTAGGCCGCGCTTAAGGAAGATCCCGAAGCTGGCGGGGCGTCAGGCGCGTGCGTGCGAAACCGGCCACCACGATTCCCCCGGGCGCCGAGGAAAAGACCGAGGAAGCGGTCACTTCTGGAACAGCGCGCCCCGACTGCGCCGCCGCCCCGCCCGCGCGGGGATGCCGTCCGGGCGGGTCCGCAGCCGCAGCCGGATCTCGGCGCCGCCGAGCACGGCGGAGCGGCCGAGCGCCAGGTCGCCGCCGGTGGACTCGGCGAGTTTGCGGACGATGTCGAGGCCGAGCCCGGTGGAGCCCTCGCCGCCGTGGCCCTCGCCGCGCTTGAGGGCGGCGGCCGGGTCGCTGAAGCCGGGGCCGGCGTCGCCGACCAGGACGATCACCGAGGTCTCGGTGGCGAGCACGTCCACCGAGAAGGCGGTGCCGACGGCGGTGTGCCGGAAGACGTTGCCGAGCAGCGCGTCGACGGTGGCGGCCAGGTCGGCGCGCTGGACCGGGACGGGCGTCGCCCGGTCGGCGCCGGCCAGTTGCCAGCGGCGCCCCTCGTCCTCGGCCAGCGCGGACCAGAAGCCGACCCGTTCGCGGACCACCTCGGCGACGTCGCAGCCGACCGCGACGGCGGGCGCGTCCTCGGGGTCGCGGCGGGCCGAGCGGATGATCTGGTCGACCTCGCGCTCCAGTTGGGAGACCGCGTGCCGGGTGGCGTCAGCGGCGTCGCCCTCGCCGAGCGAGGCGGCGTTGAGCCGCAGCACGGTCAGCGGGGTGCGCAGCCGGTGGGACAGGTCGGCGGCCAGTTCCCGTTCGGCGGCGAGGAGTTGGACCACCCGGTCGGCCATGGTGTTGAACGCGTGGGCGGCTTCGCGCAGTTCCTCGGGGCTGCCGGCGGCCTGCCTGCCGTCCACCGGGACCCGTACGGCGAGGTTGCCTGCGCCGAGCGAGCGGGCGGCGCCGGCGAGCCGCCGGGCGGAGGCCACGATCCGGCCGCCCATCCGGTCGGCGACCAGGACCGAGATGGCGACCAGGCCGAGCGCGACGCCCGAGAGCACCAGCCAGGCGGTGGAGACGCCCCGGGTGAGGTCGCCGTCGGCGACGAACACCTCGACCACGGCGGTGCGCCCGGTGTCCACCGCGACCGGCTGGAGCAGCGCGTAGCCGCCGGGCACCTCGACGGTGAAGGAGCGGCCCTGGCCGCCGGCGGTGGACACGTCGCCGGCGGCGGCCCGGGCCTCGCCGATGGTGGGCCCGCCGGGGCCGCCCGCGCCGGGGAGTGCGTCCGGGGCGGCCGGGGCGGCCGGGGCGGGCAGGTGGACCGCCATCCGGCCCTGCCCGCCGGCGTCGGTGCTGGCCAGGGCGCGGTCGATGGCGATCTGGTCGGTGGTGATGGCGAGGGCCGGGCCGAGCGCGGCGGCCTGCCGCTCGGCGGCGGTGAAGGCGTGGTCCCGGGCGGTCTGCTGGACCATCAGGCCGAGCGGGATGAGGAAGGCCAGCGCGACCATGGTGGTCCCGGCGACGGCGGCCTTGATCAGGGCCCAGCGCAGCGAGCGCCCGAACCTCCTCATGTCCGGTGCTCCGCCAGTCCCCCGGCGGCCTCCAGCCGGACCCCGACTCCGCGGACGGTGTGCAGGTAGCGGGGGCTGGAGGCGGTCTCGCCGAGCTTGCGGCGCAGCCAGGACAGGTGGACGTCGATGGTCTGGTCGCCGCCGTAGGTCTGCTGCCAGACCTCGGCCAGGATCTCCTTGCGCGGCACCACCACGCCGGGGCGCCCGGCCAGGAAGGCCAGCAGGTCGAACTCACGGCGGGTCAGGTCGAGCAGCCGCCCGTCCAGCGAGGCCTCGCGGCGCTGGAGGTCGATGGCGAGGCCGCCGACCCGCAGCACCTGGGCGACGGGTGCGGCGCCGCCGCCGAGCCGGCGCAGCACGGCGGCCATCCGGGCGCTGAGGTGTTCCCCGGAGAAAGGTTTCACCAGATAGTCGTCGGCGCCGTCGTTGAGCAGCCGGACGATCTCGGCCTCGTCGTCACGGGCGGTCGAGATGATCACCGGCACATTGGTCAGGCCCCGGATCATCTTGAGCGCCTCGCTGCCGTCCAGGTCCGGCAGGCCCAGGTCGAGGATCACCAGGTCACAGCCGACCTGGGCGACCTCCCGCAGCGCCTCAAGTGCCGTGCCCACGCTGCGGACCGCATGACCGGTGTCGGTCAGGTGCCGGATGAGGGCGGATCGTACGAAGGGGTCGTCCTCGACCACGAGCACTGTTGCCATGGCCCTGCACGGTACGCCATCGACGGGCAGTGGTCTGTACCTCGGGGTGGCCTCCGGACATTGTGCAACTCCCCTGACTAATAACGGGGCTGCCCGGCTGCACAGGCCCGGAATACGGCAGGATGAGCGGACGATGCGGAACGGACTGGTACAGCTCGGCGCCTGGGCGGCGGCCACCGGGGCGGCGGTGGCGCTGTCCTGGCTCGGCGTGCACGCGGTGCTGACCGGCGCCGCGTTCGAGCAGCCCACGGCCCTGCCGCTGCCCTCGCCGAGGGCCGACGGCACGCCGCACACCGCGACCGTCACCCCCGAGCAGCCGCGGTCGGCCACCCAGACCGGGGCCCCGGCACCACCACCGGCCTCCCCGACGGCCGCCACGACGACGACGCGTGGGCCGGCTCCCGCCACCACCCTCTCCGCCGCCTCCCCGCCGGCCACCCGCCGCCCCACCTCCGCCACCACCACGGCGACGTCCTCCGTGACGTCCTCCGTGAAGAGCTACCCGGTGCCGGGCGGCAAGGTCGCCCTGGACATCCGCCCCGACAAGGCCTCGCTGGTCTCCGCCACCCCCGACCCAGGCTGGCAGATGCAGGTGTGGAACGGCGACCAGTGGATGCGGGTGGACTTCACCAAGGGCGAGCAGGCCAACTCGGTCTTCGTCTACTGGAACGGCCACCCGCCGGTGGTCGAGACGGCCATCCGCTGAGCCCCCCTCACCAGGTCTCGAACGGCAGGTACCCCGGCAGGTACGGCCCGGCGTAGCCGGACCGGTCGACCAGGGTGTGCCTGGTCCCGCCCGGCACCCCGATCGTCGCGAGCACCACCGTGCCGAAGCGGTCCCGCGCCTCGTACGGCTCGGCCAGCGACAGGGCGCCCCGGTCCACCGCGTAGTCGTACGCGTAGAAGACGTCCGGCACGCTCACCGCGAGGTCCAGCACCCCGTCCCCGTGCCGGGCGAGGTGCGCGGCCAGCTCCCGGCCGCGCGGGCCGATCACCTGGACCAGCGAGGTGAGCACGATCCTGGTCCCGGGCGCGTCCAGCACGTACGAGACCGTCTCCGGCTCCCCGGTCTCCGGCCCGGCGTACGCGGTACAGCGCAGCCCGAGCGCGGCGGTGTAGCGGCGGGCGGCCCGCTCGGCGTCGCCGACCGCGAAGACCACCGCGTCGGCGCGGCCCATCGGGAGGGGGGCGGACTCTCCAAGCCCTGCGGCGAGCAGGACGGGTTCGGCGGCGGTGTCGGTCATGACGGCCCTCCCGGTAGGCGTGCGGACCACGGCGGGTGCGACCGTGCGCCGGTGTGGGGCCCGGCGCACGGCGTTGTGGCTGGAGGGTGGCGCCGAGCCGACCGGCGCGCAACTGTTCCGTTTCCTCCTGGTCAAGCTGTGCGCCGGGGCGGGAGAATCGGCGGCGCCGCTGTACACAATGCCCACCGGAGGACGGAGCCGCGATGCCCCACGCCCAGTCCCCGAGCTCCCCCGGCTCGCCCAACTCCCCCGCTCCGCCGGGCGCTTCGGCCGCCCCCGGGACAAGCGGCGGGAACGACTCGATCGACACACTGGACGGCCGGCTGATCCGGCTGCTCGCCGAGGAGCCCCGGATCGGGGTGCTGGAGTGCTCGCGCCGGCTCCAGGTCGCCCGGGGCACCGTGCAGGCCCGGCTGGACCGGTTGCAGGCCAAGGGGGTGATCGGCGGCTTCGGCCCGGAGGTCGACCCGGCGGCGCTCGGCTACCCGGTGACGGCCTTCGCCACCCTGGAGATCTCCCAGGGCCAGGGCGCCGACGTCCGGGCGCACCTGGCGAGCGTGCCGGAGGTGCTGGAACTGCACACCATCACCGGGGCCGGGGACATGATGGTGCGGATCGTGGCCCGCTCCAACGCCGATCTGCAACGGGTGATCGACCGGGTGGTGGGCTTCGACGGGATCGTCCGCTCGGCCACCGCGATCGCGCTGGAGAACCCGGTGCCGTACCGCATCCTGCCGCTGGTGGACCAGGCCGCCGCCGAGTAGGGCCCGCGCCCGGCGGCAAAGGCCTGCGCCCCGGTCAGCAGCTGGGGACGCTGCCGCCGCTCTTCAGCGCCTCCAGTGCCGAGACCGCCTCGCCGAGCGTGCCGACCGGCACCAGGCGCAGCGCCTTGGGCGTGTTGACCTTGGCGTCCGTGCACTCGTCCTTGGGCAGCAGGAACACCGTCGCGCCGTCCCGGGCGGCCGCCTGGGTCTTGAGCGGGACGCCGCCGACCGCGCCGACGATGCCCTGGTCGTCGATGGTGCCGGTGCCCGCGATCGTGAGCCCGCCGGTGAGGTCGCCGCCCTTGCCGTCGCCGGCGAGCTTGTCGATGATGCCCAGCGCCAGCATCTGCCCGGCGCTCGGGCCGCCGACGTCACCCAGGTCGACCTTCACCTTGACCTGGTCCGGCGAGAGGTGGAGGTAGCCGAGCGCGGCGGCGGTGGCGCTGTTCTGCGACTCGGCCATCTGCTGGGCGGTCTGCTCCTCGGCCTTGGCCGGGTTGCCCGGCTGGTAGACCGTGTCGGTCGGGCGCACCGCCTCGTCCTGGTCGAACCAGGCCTGGAGCGCGCGCCAGAAGGTGGTCTTCTCGCCCGGGTTGGTGGCCGAGATGGTGACCATCCGCAGCTCGCCCTCGGTGGTGCGCAGCGGCGCCCCGGTCACGGTGAGGACCGGCTTGTCCTTGTACGTGCCGAGGGTGTCCGCGGTCAGGCCCGGCCAGGTCAGCGTGTACGGCAGCGGGACGAAGGCGGCCACGCCGAACAGCGCGGCGACCAGCACCCCGCAGAGCGTGAGCGCGCGGGTCCGCGGGGAGGTGAGGGCCTTGGGCAGCTTGGTGTCGGACACAAGGGGAATCCAAACACACCGGGGCCCGTGCCGGCCTACCGCAGCGCGTCGGCCACCTCGGTCGCCGCCTCCACCACCCGGGGGCCGACCCGCTCGGGGACCATCCCGTTCAGCATCACCACGCCGACGCTGCCCTCGATGCCGCTCAGTCCGATCAGCGCGGCGGCCGCGCCGCAGGCCCCGGACTGCTCCTCCGCACGGGTGATGACGAAGCCCTGCTCCGGCCGGCGCTGGCTGGGGAAGGTGCGCGCCTCCAGGATGGCCCGGCCGGCGGCGCTCTCGCCGAGCGGGTGGCGCAGCCCGGTGCGGTAGGCGACGTGGAAGTCGGTCCAGCTCGGCTCGACCACGGCGACGGCCAGCGCCTCGTTGCCGTCCACCAGGGTGAGGTGGGCGGTGGCGCCGAGGTCCTCGGCCAGGCTGCGCAGGGCCGGCAGCGCGGCCTCGCGCAGCAGCGGGTGCACGCGGTGGGCCAGGCGCAGGACGCCCAGGCCGACCCGGGCGCGGCCGCCGATGTCCCGGCGGACCAGGCCGTGCTGTTCCAGGGTGGCCAGCAGCCGGTAGACGACGGTGCGGTTGACGGCCAGTCGGGCGGCCAGCTCGGTGACGGTGAGCCCGCGCTCGGAGTCGGCGAGGAGTTTGAGGACCCGGACGCCACGGTCCAGGGTCTGGGAGGTCTCGGCAGTCACGACGGGCATCCTTTCCGCGGCGCTCGCGGGGGCAGGCGGCGCCGGACCGGGTTCGGTGTCGCGCGCAGGTGGGGTGGCCGCGCTCGGACCGCTCGCGGTGTCGTCCTTGACGTGCGTGCGGTCCTGCGGCGCCCGTCCTGTGGGGGTTGCCCGGTGGAAGAGCGTGGGGGAAAGGTAGTGAAGGAAATGTCGTGACGGAAGTGGTTGTCCAAAATTCGGGCGTGATCGTTCTCAACAGCGCGACGGAACCGGGACAAATGCCCGTATTTCTCCGGGCCCGTCAGCGCGCGGATCCGGCCGCGCTCCGGAGTCCGGACACACGGGAGCGGGGCGGCTGGCCCGCGGCCGCGCGCCGTGCCGTTCCCGCGACCGATTGCGCGGCTACTTCGCCCACTCGCGGATCTTGGCGATCCGCGCCTTCAGCTGGTTCGCGGTGGCCTGCGCGGTCAGCGGGCCGCCGCACTGGCGGCGCAGCTCGTTGTGGACGGTTCCGTGCGGCTGGTCGGTGCGGTGGTGCCAGGCGGCCACCAGCGCGTTCAGCTCCTTGCGCAGCTCCCGGAGTTCCTGGTGGGTGACGACCGGCCGCTGTTCGGCCGGCAGCTCCAGCAGGTCGGCCTCCTCGGCGGGCTTGCCCTTGCTGCGCTGGATCTGCCGGTGCTGGCGCTTCTGCAGCAGCATCTGCACCTGGTCCGGCTCCAGCAGGCCCGGGATGCCGAGGTAGTCGTCCTCCTCCTCGCTCCCCGGGTGGGCCTGCATGCCGAACTCCATGGAGTTGTACAGCACCCGGTCGAAGACCGCGTCGGAGCCGATCGCCTCGTAGGAGAACTCGTCGCCGCCCGCGCCGTCCGGCCCGTCGTTGGCCCGCTCGGCCTCGGCGAGCAGCCGGTCCTCCTCGTCGAAGAGGCCCTCGCCCTCCTTCTTCGGCCGGTCCAGCACGTGGTCGCGCTGGACCTCCATCTCGTTGGCGAAGCCGAGCAGCGTCGGGATGGTCGGCAGGAACACCGAGGCGGTCTCGCCGCGCTTGCGGGCTCGTACGAAGCGGCCGACGGCCTGGGCGAAGAACAGCGGGGTGGAGATCGAGGTGGCGTACACCCCGACGCACAGCCGGGGCACGTCGACGCCTTCGGACACCATCCGGACCGCGACCATCCAGCGCGAGTCCCCGGCCGCGTAGTCGGAGATCCGCTGGGAGGCCTCGGTCTCGTCGGAGAGCACCACGGTGGCCTTCTCGCCGGAGATCTCGCGCAGGATCTTGGCGTAGGCGCGCGCGGTGTTCTGGTCGGTGGCGATGACCAGCCCGCCGGCGTCCGGGATCGCCTTGCGGACCTCGGACAGCCGCCGGTCGGCGGCCTGCAGCACGGACGGGATCCACTCGCCCTGCGGGGCCAGCGCGGTGCGCCAGGCCTGGGCGATCAGGTCCTTGGTCATCGGCTCGCCGAGCCGGGCCTCCAGCTCGTCACCGGACTTGGTGCGCCAGCGCATGTTGCCGCTGTAGCTGAGGAAGATCACCGGGCGGACGACGTGGTCGGCGAGCGCGTGCCCGTAGCCGTAGGTGTAGTCGGCGACGGACTTGCGGATGCCGTCGCCGCCGGCCTCGTACTGGACGAACGGGATCGGGTTGGTGTCGGAGCGGAACGGCGTCCCGGTCAGCGCCAGGCGGCGGGTGGCCGGTTCGAAGGCCTCGAAGCAGGCCTCGCCCCAGGACTTGGAGTCGCCGGCGTGGTGGATCTCGTCCATGATCACGAGGGTCTTGCGCGCCTCGGTCCGGTTGCGGTGCAGCATCGGGTTGACCCCGACGCCCGCGTAGGTGACCACGATGCCGTGGTAGTCCCGGGAGAGCGGGCCGGAGGAGTAGGCCGGGTCGAGCCGGATGCCTATCCGTGCGGCGGCCTCGGCCCACTGCTTCTTCAGGTGCTCGGTCGGCGCGACGACGGTCACCTGCTGCACCAGGTGGTTGTGCAGCAGGTACGAGGCCAGGGTGAGCGCGAAGGTGGTCTTACCGGCGCCCGGGGTGGCGACCGCGAGGAAGTCGCGCGGCTGCGTCTCGATGTACCTGTCCAGCGCGCCCTGCTGCCAGGCCCGCAGCTTGCCCGCGGTGCCCCAGGGGGCGCGGCCGGGGAAGGCCGGCGAGAGGTGGTGCGAGGCGGCGGACGCGGCGGGGCCGGCACCCCGGGCGGGCGCCTGCGGCTCCGACACGTCGGAGAACAGCGGCATCGAGGAGGCGGCGGCAGTACTCACGGTCTCCGAGGGGGGATCATCGCAGGTCAGGGGCGGTTTCTCAGCCCCGCCCCGCGGAAGGGCGGCGATCGGACAACCCGCCCAGCGTACCGGCCCGGCGCCGTCGGGGCGGCCAGGCGAGGCTCCGCGCCGGGCCCGGGCGGCCGGAAATCGACGTGACCCGGATCACATCCGATCGGTTCCGAAACCGAGTAATCACGGCCGGTCCCGGGACTCTCACCAGGGTGAGGCCGCCCCAACCCTCCCCCTTGTCGACCGGCCTCACACCGACCCGAAGGGACTCGCCGTGCACACCGCCGCCGAAGAGACCGTCCAGGCCCGTCTGATCCTCTCGCTCCACCGCTCCGTCCGGCTGCGGGTGGTCCTGAGCTACCTGCCGGAGGACCCGCTCGCCGTCCGGATGGCCTTCCCCGCCGAGTTCTCGCTGGACGAACCGGCGGACGGCGGCGCGGGCGCGGGCGCGGACGGCGCCGACGACATCGTCTGGGTCTTCGCCCGCCAGCTGCTCTCGGCCGGCCTGGAGCTGCCGGCCGGCGTCGGCGACGTCCACGTCCGGCCCGCGGTCGGCCGGCGCACCATGGTCGAACTGCGGGCGCCGGAGGGCACCGCGCTGCTCCAGTTCGACACCACCGACCTGCGCCGCTTCCTGTGGCGCAGCCGGCTGCTCGTCCCCGAGGGCGAGGAGCACCTGCACCTGGACGCCGACCGCGCGCTCGCCGAACTGCTCGGCTGAGCGGCGCGCGGGGCCGGCGTCCGGGGGCGCCACCGCGCTTCCGGCCGTCACCCGGGTCCGGGGCCCGGGGCGCCTCAGCCCGACAGCCTGCGCATCAGCCGGACGCCCTGTGCCGGCGTCAGGTGCGGCAGGTACGCCTTGCCGATCGCCCGGGTGATGCTCGGCAGCGCGGCGGGGTCGGGGTAGGCCATGTACATCGGCCGGTACTCCGGCTGGAACTTCGACTTGAACGCGAGCAGCGAGCGGAAGCCGTACACCGGCTCCAGCACCCGTCCCATCCAGTCCAGCATCCGCTGCAGGCCGGAGGGCTCCTCGTCCTGCCCGGAGCGGGCCAGCGGCGCGCCGGACAGCGACAGGAAGCGCGCACCCTCCTCCTTGAAGCCCAGCGCGGCCGAGGCGATCAGGAACTCGTTGACGCCGCGGAAGCCGTCCGAGCGCCGGCGCATGAAGTCCAGCGTCCAGCCGACTGGCACGCCGTTCTCGTACACCGGCATCCAGCTGGTCAGCCCGTGCACGACGCGCTGCTCGTCCACCGCGATCAGCACCCGCACGTCCGGGTCGTCCAGCTCCTCCAGTCCGCCGAGCGTGAAGCCCATCTCGGGCAGGCCCTTCTCGGAGACCCACTCCTCGGAGATCGCCCGGATCTGGTCCCGCAGCGCGCGCGGCGCCTCGTGGTGGGACCACCACTCGGCGGTGATGCCCTGCTTGCCGGCCTTGTTCAGCGCGGTCCGGATGTCCTGCCACTTGCGGCCGGTGAAGGCCAGCTCGGGCAGCGCCACCACGGTGTCCTCGGCGACCTGCACCGAGCGCCAGCCGAGCTGCGCGGTGGCCTCCCGGGTCTGCGGGGAGACGCTGTAGAAGCACGGGGTCCAGCCGCGTTGGTCGCAGAACCGGGCGAACCCGGCCACCGCCCGGGCCCGGGCCTCCGGCGCGCCGAACGGGTCGCCGGTGGTCAGCGCCACCGTGTTGTGCACCCGGTAGGCGACGGCCGCCCGGCCCTCCTCGTCGAACCAGTAGTGGTTGCCGTCCCAGGTGGTGATGAAGGACAGCGTCCCGCCGCCGTACGCGGTGAGCAGCGCCCTGGCCCGGGCGGCCGCCTCCGCGTCGGTGTGCAGCACCGGCCGGCGGAAGGCCAGCAGCAGCGCGGTCAGCGCGACCACCCAGAAGGCCAGCCCGCAGTACGTCTCCAGGAACAGCGCCACCGGGCCGACCGCGATCGGGTAGTCCGGCAGCAGGTCGTTGTAGGCGGGCGGCAGGAACTGCGCGGGCAGCCCGTGCAGCAGCCGGCGGATGTTCGCCCCCGGCTCGAACTGGTCGGCCGCGAGGCGCCCGAGCCCCACGTACGCGGCCGAGGCCGCCAGGGCGGCGCCGCCGAGCAGCGCGCCCAGCCGCAGCACCGCCCGGCCGGCCAGCCGCAGCCGGAAGCGCTGCCGGGTGGCCAGCAGCAGGCCCAGGGTGAGCAGCGGCAGCAGCAGCGCCTCGACGAAGTACTGGACCACGTCGCCGCTGACCGGGCCGGAGTCGAGGTACAGCCAGCCCAGCAGCGCCGCCCAGAGCAGCTCGGTGGCGACGGTGATCCGCCAGGCGAGCCGCAGCCCCCGGCGCAGCCCCTCGGCCAGGACCAGCAGCAGCGCCGGGAACAGCGCGGCCATCAGCCGGCCCGGGGTGTCGAAGATCCGCTCGACGGCGTGCGCGCGGGCGCAGTCGTGCGCCGACAGCGCGCAGAAGTCGGCCACCTCCTCCGGGCTGAGCCGGTGCGAGAAGTACAGCTCGGAGAAGGTGTTGAACGGCCCGCTGGCGTTGTCGTACAGCGAGGCGATCAGCGGCCCGAGGGCGGCGGCGACCAGGCAGAGCGCCACCAGCACCCGGGTCTCGGAGTGCGAGGAGCGGTGGGTGCGCAGGTGCAGCCCGCCCCGGGCGAGCAGCGCGCCGGCGCCCAGCCCGACGAACGCGGCGGCGCACCGCTGGACGCTCTGCAGGTGGCCCACGTAGAGCGTCATGACCAGCGGGGCGAGCAGCACCAGCAGGTGCAGCCGGCGGCGCCAGAGCACGGTGAGCCGGTAGCCGAGCACCCCGGCCAGCGCGAACAGGCCGACGCCGGGGCCGACCGAGGTCTGGTCGGCCACCGAGACGGTCCACTGCTCGCCGACCCGGGAGCCGACCGCGATCAGCCCGGTGCCGAGCAGGGTGCCCGCCAGCTGCCCGCCGACCAGTACCGCGAGCGTGCGCAGCCACCCGAGCCGGTGCTCGGCGGCCGGGCCGACCAGGACCAGCAGCAGGCTGGTGAACACGTACGAGCCCAGGCCGGAGCACCAGAACAGCGAGGTGAACGGCGTCCACCAGTGGCCCTCGGCGAGCGTGGGCACGCCGACGCCGATCCGGTCGAGCAGCCGCTCGGACGGCCCGTGGGCCAGGCTGCCGGTGGCCGCGCCGAGCGCCCAGAGCCCGGCCAGCAGCACCAGGGTGAGCGGCGCCGAGCGCAGCCACACGCCGAACGTCCGGGTGGCTCGCCAGGCCCGCTGCGGGCGCGGCTCCGGCGTTCCGGCGACCGGCGCGCGGTCCGACGGCCACTCCTGCTCCTTGGCCGGCGCGGGGGCCGCGGGGAGCCGGATCACCGGATCAGTCCGGTCTGCTGGGAGAGCCAGGTCAGATTCTGTTCGAAGGCCTGGCGGAACACCACCCAGCTGTGCCAGCCGGGGATGGTCTGGTAGCCGACCTTCATTCCGGCCGCCTGTGCCGCCGCATAGGCCTTCTCCTGCATGGGTCGGAAGTCCGGGTCGTTGGCGCCGACCACGAACATGCCTGCGGTGTCGGGGAACTTCTGCCGGGCCATGACGTGCACCGGGTCGACGGCGTCGAACGCGGCCTCGTCACCGCCGAAGGCCTTGTCGACGGTCTCGCCGCGGTCGCCCAGGGTCGGCTCGTCCTGGCCGGAGATGTCCAGGAAGGTGCCGTAGACCCCGGGCGCGTTGACGGCCAGCTGGAGCGAGCAGGTGCCGCCGAGCGAGAGCCCGCCGATGGCGAAGGCGCCCCGGCCGGTGGCGGTCTGCAGGTTGTGGTGGATCCAGTCCGGGACGTCGGTGGCCAGGTAGGTGTGCGCCTTGGCGATCCGGGAGTCCATGCAGAGCGTGTTGGTGAACGGGCTGCCGGTGGGGTCGGCGACCACCACGATCGGGGCCAGGCCCTGGTGGTCGGCGGCGAAGGCGTCCAGGGTCTCCTGGATGGCCCCGGAGGTGATCCAGTCCACCGGGGCGCCGGGCTGGCCGGGCAGCAGCACCACGACGGGCAGCAGCGGCCGGGGGTTGGCCTGGTAGGCGGGCGGCAGGTAGACGTACCCGTCGCGGGCCGTGAAGCCGGACTTGGCGCCGGGGATGGTCACGGTGGAGAGGGTGCCCTTCGCGGGCAGGCCGGGCGGCGCGTGCCAGAGCTCCTCGACGGGCTTGCCGGGCGTGGCGGCGACGGTGCTGGCCACCTTGCCCGTGGTCAGCGCCTGGATCTCGGGCACCAGCATGGCCCGGGCGGTCGGGTACTGGTCGAAGCCCCGGTTGACCTGCGAGGCGGCCATCAGCAGCACCAGGACGGCGGCTCCGGTCGCCAGCAGCCGCCGGCGGACGGCGAGCAGCGGCGCGCGGAAGCAGACCAGGGATATCGCGAACAGCGCGACGGCTATCCAGCGCAGGACGAAGTCCGGTGTGCCCTCCGGGAAGGGGTGCCACCAGCCGTCGACGCCGAGCTTCACCAGGGCGGTGAGCGTTCCGGCCAGCATCAGGGCACCGAAGAGGCGCGGGGCCCGCCAGCGTTCGTGGCGGGAGAACGCGAGCAGGACCAGCGACCCCCAGCCCGCGGCGAGCACGGCGTACGGGATCGGGCCGTGGGTGAGCGGCCAGTCGATCGGGTTCCAGCGGGTGGCGAGGGTCAGCGTGGTCATGCGGCTTTGCCCGGCCGGGTGGTGTCGGCCAGGAAGCCGTAGGCGACGACGTTGCCCTCGTAGCCGTGCTCGGCGCTGTACGCGCCGCCGCAGGTGATGACCCGCAGCTGAGCGTCGGCGGCCTGGCGGTAGACCCGGTCGTCCGGGAAGTCCTTTCGGTCGTGCACTTCGATGGCGTACAGCTGGTAGACGGCGACGGCGCCGTCCGCGCGGGCGATCTCGATCCGGTCTCCGCGCCGGAGCGCCCCCAGGTTGTAGAAGACGGCCGGGCCGGCCTTGTTGTCGACGTGCCCGGCCAGGATGGCGGTGCCGCGCTGCCCGGGGCTGGCCCCGCCGCGGTACCAGCCCGCCAGGTTGCGGTCCGCCTCGGGCGGGGCCTGGAGGTGGCCGTCGGGGTCGAGGCCGAGCGCGGTGACCGGGGCGTCCAGCCGGACGGCCGGGATGCGGATGCGGGTGGGGTCGGACGGGCCCAGTGGCGGGGCGACGGAGACCGGGGCGAAGCCGGACAGCGTCTGCGTGCTGCCGGGGGCGGGCGGCAGCGCGCCCTGCCCGCCGTCGTGCAGCAGCCAGGCGCCGAGTACCAGCGCGGCACCGGCCGCCAGGGTGCCCGGCCACGGGCTCCTGCTCTGCTGGACGCCCACGGGCGCTCCCCTCTACCGACGGATTCCCGATCCTGGGAGTTTCCTGGGAAACAATTCAATCGGATCGGACCTTAAAGCACGTCCACACGATGGGCGTAATGACACCCCCCGTTCGGCAGGGCAATCGCCCGAATCCGTGCGCCCAGTGGGCACCCGGTGACGGAACGCGACGGCCGTTTCCCAGGTGACGGCGCCACCGGAACGCCTCGGTACGAGCTTCGACGGCGCGGGGGGCCTGTCCGGTTGCGTCAATCGGGCGATCGATGACGACCGCGGGTGGCGCCTCGTCGACCGATCGGGCCCAGCTGGCATGCTGACCCGGTCACGGGTTCTATCACCCCACTTGTCCGACCGGATTTCCGCACGCCTGTACGCCTGCCGAACGCCTCATGAACGGAGTGACCATGGCCGCTCTCTCCCGCCGCACCCTGCTGGCCGCCGGTGCGGCCTCCGCCGCCACCCTGGCGACCGGCTGTGGAAGCAACAGCGCCGACAAGCCGATGATCGGCTCGGCCGTCCCCCCCACCGGCGCGGCCGTCGACCAGAGTGCCGGCCCCACGGACACCGCCGAGCCGCAGGCCGTCCTGATCGGCGACGGCTCCACCTCCGACACCGGGGCCCAGCCCCACCAGCCCACCCCCGAGCGGCTCAAGGCCGGCGAACGGCCGCCGCAGTTCGTGGTCTTCTCCTGGGACGGCGCCGGCGAACTCGACAACGGCCTGTTCGCCCGCTTCCGCCGGCTGGCGCAGGAGCACAACGCCTCGATGACCTTCTTCCTCAGCGGCCTCTACCTGCTGCCCGAGTCCAAGAAGGACCTCTACCGCCCCCCGCAGCACAAGGTCGGCGCCTCCGAGATCGGCTACCTCACCGACCAGCACATCCACGACACCCTGGAGAACGTGCACGCGGCCTGGCTGGAGGGCCACGAGATCGGCACCCACTTCAACGGCCACTTCTGCGGCTCCACCGGCGTCGGCAAGTGGTCCCCGGAGGAGTGGGACAGCGAGATCCAGCAGGCCATGGACTTCGTGACGAACTGGCGCACCAACACCGGCTTCACCGACCTGCCGGCGCTGCCCTTCGACTACCACAGGGAGCTGATCGGCAGCCGCACCCCCTGCCTGGAGGGCCAGCGCAACCTGCTGCCCACCGCGGTCAAGCGCGGCTGGCGCTACGACAGCAGCGGCAACGGCACCCAGGTGTGGCCGCAGAAGATCCAGGGCGGCGCGCTCTGGGACCTCCCGCTGCAGTCCATCCCCTTCCCCGGGCACACCTTCCAGGTGCTGTCGATGGACTACAACATCATGTACAACCAGTGCGGCCCCAACACCAAGGCCGACCCGGCGCTCTACCCGGGCTTCCAGGCCCAGGCCCGCGACTCCTACCTGCTGGGCTTCGACCGCACCTACAACGGCAACCGGGCGCCCTACGTCATCGGCAACCACTTCGAGGAGTGGAACGGCGGCATCTACATGAACGCCGTCGAGGACGTGCTCCGGACGATCGCGGACAAGCCGGAGGTCCGGCTGGTCTCGTTCCGCCAACTGGTGGACTGGCTGGACGCCCAGGACCCGGCGGTGCTGCGCAAACTCCAGGGCCTCGCCCCGGGCCAGGCGCCGACCGGCGGCTGGGAGGCCTTCCTCGGCACCCCCGGGGCACCGCCGGTGCCCGCCGCCGGCGGCTGACCCTCAGGACCTGGTCCGGACCCGGCCGGAGAGCAGCGCCCCCAGCAGCGCCACGCCGGCCATGGCCAGCAGGATCACCGCGAACGCCAAGGGCGACCCGGCGGCACCGGACGAGCCGGCGGCCCCGGCACCCTCGTGGGCGGCGGCGAGCGAACCGCCGCCAAGCACCGCGAACATCACCCCCGCCAGGCCCGTCAGCAGGACGTTGCCCAGCGCGTCGCTCATCTGCAGGGCCGCCGAGTTCACCCCGGCGTCCTCCGGCGCGGAGAGCTTCATCATCAGCACGCTGACGCTCGCGACCGTCAGTCCCATCCCGATGCCGCCGACGCCCCAGGCCACCGCCGCCACCCAGGCCGGCACCGCCGGGACCAGCACCAGCGCGGCGCCCGCGATCGCCACTGCGGTCAGCACGAACCCGCCCCGGATCATCGCCTCGCGGTAGCGCTCGGCCCCCGGCCGCCCCTGCAGCCAGGAGCCCAGCGCCCAGGTGAGCCCGCCGCTGGTCAGGGTGAGCCCCGACATCGTCGGCGAGAGGCCGCGCTCGGTGGTCATCATCAGCGGGACGAAGGCCTCGGCCCCGAGGAACGCCCCGGCCGCCAGTCCGCGCAGCAGGATCACCGCCGGCAGCCCCCGACCGGCCCGCAGGGTCCGCTCGGGCAACAGCCCCAGGACGGCCGGCACCAGCAGCGCCGCCCCGACGGTCCCGGGGAGCAGCCCGATCAGGTCGTGCCGCCCGCCCGCGTACTGCAGCAGGCCGGCACCGAGCGCCGCCATCGCGGCCAGCAGGGTGCGCCGGCGGTCGAAGTCCGCGCCCCTGGCCACCGGGTGCTCCCGCTCGGAGCGGGTCAGCGCGGGGCCCATCACGGCCAGCGGCAGCAGGATCAGCACCGGCACGGCCAGGAACACCCAGCGCCAGCCGAGGTGCTGGGTGATCGCGCCGGAGACCAGCGGCCCGATGATCGAGGGCAGCACCCAGGCCGAGGAGAAGGCCGCGAACACCGCCGGCCGCAGCCGCTCCGGGTAGGCCCGGCCGACCACCACGTACAGCGCGACGATCACCAGCCCGCCGCCCAGGCCCTGGACCGCCCGCCCGGCCACGAACACCCACATGCCCGGCGCCGTCCCGGCCACCACCAGGCCCACGCCGAACACCGCGATGCCGGTGAACAGCGGCTGCAACGGCCCGCGCCGGTCGCACCACTGCCCGGAGACGACCAGCGCGAACAGCGTGGTGGTGAAGTAGCCGGAGAAGGCGAAGGCGTACAGCCCGATGCCGTTCAGCTGGCGGGCCGCGGTCGGCATCGCGGTGTTGACGGCGGTCGCCTCGAAGGCGATCACCAGGACCACCGACACGATCCCCAGCGTCAGAGCGCGGTAGCGGCCACTGAGGACCCCGCCACCGGGGTCGGGTTCGGAGGGTATCGAGGCGGAGTCGACCGAGGTGGGGGAGGCAGTGGTCATACGTAACATCGTAAGGGCCGTCTGGCTTCATGACCCCTGACCCGAGTCGGTGATCAGCTAGTCCGCAGGGCTTAGGACCAGGGTCAGGGGGAAGCTCAGCCGGCGGTCAGTGGAGCACCTTCAGGCCGACCACGCCGGAGACGATGAGCAGCAGGCAGCCGATCCGGGCCGCCGTCACCGCGTCCCCCAGGACGGCCATGCCGTAGAGCGCGGTGCCGACCGCGCCGATGCCGACCCAGACCGCGTAGCCGGTGCCGATCGGAATGGTGCGCATCGCGTACGCCAGCCCGCCCATGCTCAGCAGCAGGGTCACACCGAAGACGAGGCTGGGGGTGAGCCGGGAAAAGCCCTTGGACGACTCCAGGGCCACCGCCCACACGGTCTCCAGGACACCCGAGATGATCAGAACGAGCCATGCCATGACGGCCTACCTCCGCAGTCCACAGCGGCCGGATTGCCGCTGAACTGCGCCGTCTTGTCGTCACCGGGTACGACGCGCTCGTCCGGGGCGGCCGGGCAACCGACCACCTGGTTCCGACCGTAGCACAAGCCGCCATACAGAATTTACATTCCACCGTTGACGGCCCCCCGCGCATTCCGCCACTATGAATTCACTGGCCGTGTGCCCGAGTGGCTTAGGGAACCGTCTGCAAAGCGGTGTACACGGGTTCGATTCCCGTCATGGCCTCGCCGGAAATGGAATTTGGGGGGGGGCCTGGGGCGCGCCCCCCCGGCGGGGTGTTTCCAGGGAGAGGGGGGGGGGGGCGGACCCCCCCCCCCCCCCCCCGGAGCCCCACGCCCGGGCGGGC
>NZ_JBHWIR010000128.1:0-17228 GCF_042731835.1 Kitasatospora sp. NPDC059817
CCGGCCCCGCGCGGGGGGGGGGCCCGCCCGCGGGGGCGGGGGGCGCCCCGCCCGTTGGGGCCGGGCAACCGCGCCCCGTAGTACCGGTACTGCTACCGGACTAGATGCACCACGGACGGGTGCAGGACCCCTCACAGGAGATGCTGAACGCGGACTCCTCCTGCTCGCCGAGCTCGGTCGAGACCAGGTCCTGCACGTCAAGGTCGAACAGCTCCAGCATGTCGTCGGCCATGAGGGCCTCCTTTCGTCAGTGCCACGGTTGGCCGCGGCGGGCTGCAGCGGACGTTAGGCACTCCTGCATGGGCCCAGCAATGGTTCTGCACGGATGAATGGATTAACTCAGCCAAAAATCGAAACAGTTCGATCGATGGTGGACAGTTTTCGATCGCCGGGGTAGACACGACCCGACCCACCGTCAGGAGTGCGAACCGCGTGGCGGCACCGGCACGAGGCGTGTGGCACGAGGCACCGAGGCACGAGGAGCACAGTGGTCGAGACGCACGGAGCGCCCCAGGACGGACTCTTCACCGCGACCGGCCCGGTCCTGCTGCGGACACCCGCGCTGCCGCGCTCGCACCGTCACACCGTCCCGGCCGACCCCGCGCACCCCGCGTCGGGGTCCGCCGACACCGCGCTCCTGGCACACCTCGCCGAGGCCGCCGCCGACCCGGCCCTGCGCGAGGCGATCGAGCTCTCCAGCCCCTCCCTGGCCGACCTGCTCGACCAAGTCGCCGCAGGCGCCGTGCCCCGCCCGGCCGCGCTGCGCCGGGCGGCCGAGGCGGTCAGCCGCTACCGGCTGCGGATGGCCACCCGGCCGACGCCGTTCGGGCTGATGGCCGCGGTGGTGCCGGCGCGCTTCGGCGCGGCGGCCAAGGTCCGCTGGGGCGGGGCCGACCGCCGCGCCCTGCGGCCCGACCTGGGCTGGCTGCTCCCGCTGCTCGACCGGCTGCGGACCGACCCGGCGGTGCTGCCCGGCCTGCGACTGGCCGTGGACCAGCAGGCCCGGCTGCGCGGCGGCCGCCTGGTGCTGCCGTACCTGCCCGAGCGTCGGCCCGCCGCCGGTCCCGGTGCCAGCGCCGGTGCCGGTACCGAGGCGGAGCCGGTCGCCGAACGGACCGTACGGGCCACCGCCGTCGTCCGGGCCGCGATCCGGACCGCCGCCGAGCCGGTCCGGCACGCCGACCTGCTGGCCGCGCTGGCCGCCGACTTCCCCACGGCCCCGGCCGAGGCCGTCGCGGCCCTGGTCCGCTCGCTGGTCGGCCAGGGGTTCCTGCTCACCGACCTGACACCTCCGCCGGACAGCACCGACCTGCTCGGCCATGTGCTCGACCGGATCCCCGCCGACCACCCGGCGCACCCCGAACTGACGGCCGTCCGCACCGCGTTGACGCAGGCGGCCGCCCTGCCCCGCGGACAGGCCACCGACCTGCTGCGCGAGCTCCGGGCCCGGATGACCCTGCTCGCCCCGGCCGACCGCCCGCTCCACGCGGATCTCGCCCTGGACGCCGAGGTGGTCCTGCCGGACCAGGTCCGCACCGAACTGGAGCGGACCGCCGCGCTCCTCTGGCGCCTGTCGCCGCAGACCCCCGCGCCCGAACACCTGCGTTCGTACCACGCGGAGTTCGTCGAGCGGTACGGCACGGACAGCCCCGTCCCGCTGGCCGAACTGCTCGACCCCGACACCGGCCTGGGGCCGCCGGCCGGCTACCGGCGCCCGGCCGGCCCCCGCGGCACGGCCAACCCCCAGCCTGCCCGGGCCCGCACCGACGCCGACGCGGCCCGCGACCGGTTGCTGGCCGAACTGGCGGCGGGCGCCCTCGCCGACCGGGCGCCGGACGGCACGCTGCCCGAAGTGCTCCTGGACGACGACCTGCTGGCCCGGCTGACCCCGCCGCGCGACGAGGCGGGCGGCGCCGCCGACACCCCGCCCGCCTCCCTGGAGCTGTACGCCGAACTCGCGGCGGACTCCCTGGAGGCGCTGGACGCCGGGGACTTCCGGCTCGTGCTCTCCCCCGTCGCCGGCAGCGACCGCGCCGGAGCCAGCTTCGGCCGCTTCGCCACCCTGCTCGCGGGCGCGGGCAGCGACCCCGACCCGGCTGCCGACACCGGGACCGACCCGGGCCGGTCGGCGGGTGACCCCGCCGCGGCCGGCGGGGCGCTGCTGGCCGAGGCCGCCGGGTCCGTGCGGTCCGCCGGGCCCACCGGGCCCGCCGGATCCGGCGACGACGGCGCACTCGAAGCGCACCTGGAGTTCACCCCGTACCGCGCACGCCATGCCAACATCGCCCTGACCCCGCGCTGGCTCGACCACCGGGTGGTGGTCAGCGCCTTCGCCGACCCGGGCGGCCCCTCCGTACTGCCGCTGGACGACCTGGTCGTGCTGGCCGACCCCGACCGGCTCGCGGTGTACTCCCGCCGTCTCGGCCGGGAGGTCCGCGTCGCCACCCATCACGTGCTCAACCTGCGCAGCGGTGCGCCCAACGCGGCCCGCTTCCTCCAGGAGGTGACGCTGACCGGGCAACGGCCCTGGCAGCCCTGGGACTGGGGGGCGGCGAGCAGCGCGCCCGTGCTGCCGCGGGTCCGCCGGGGCCGGGTGGTGCTGGCCCCGGCCACCTGGCGGCTGACCGCGCCCGTCCCGGCGGCCTCCGCCCCGTTCGAGCAGTGGGACGAGGGCCTGGCCCGCTGGCGCCGACGGTGGGGAGTGCCGGCCGCCGTCCGCCTGATCAGCGGCGACCAGCGGATCAGCCTGGACCTCGACCTCCCGTGGCACCGGCGGCTGTTGCACAGCCAGGCGCGGTCCGCCGAGCCCACCGTCCTCCAGGAGGAGCCCAACCCGGCCGGCGACGGCGGCTGGCTGTGCGGACCGGATGGTGCGCGGACCGCCGAACTGGTGGTCCCGCTGCGCCGCAGCACGACCGGGCCGTCGACGGCCGGACCGCGCCGCCCACTGCCCGCCCGACGCGACCGGACCGTCGAACTCCCCGGCGGATCCTGGCTGTTCGCCCGACTGGCGGCCACCGAGGCACGCCAGGAGGAGATCCTGGTCGAGCACCTGCCCCGGCTGCTCGACGCCCTGCCCACCGACGTGGACCGCTGGTTCTTCGTCCGCTACCAGGACTCCGCGCCGCACCTGCGACTGCGTTTCCACGGTGCGCCGCCGGTCCTCGCCGCCCAACTGCTGCCCACCGTGCACGACTGGGTACGGGAGCTGCACCGGGCCGGGCTCACCGCCGACCTGCGCCTGGAGGGCTACGCGCCGGAGACCGACCGCTACGGCGGCGCCGAGGTGCTCGCCGACGCCGAGCGGGTCTTCCAGGCCGACAGCCTGGTCGCGCTGGCGGCACTGCGACTGGCCCGGGCGGAGCGCTCGCTCTCCCGGGACCTGCTCGCCGCCGTGAACCTCGCCGGCACCGCGCAGGCCTTCCTGGCCGGCCGCGCGGGGCAGTCGGCGGGGCAGTCGGGGGGCCAGTCGGCGGGAGACCGCGTTCCTGACGGCGGGCCCGAGAGCCGCACCGACCTGCCCGCCGACCTGCCCACCAGCCTCCCCGCCGGCCGGCAGGCCGTACCACCGACCGTCCCCGGCGTGCCCTCGGTCGGGGCCTGGCTGGCGGGGGTGTATCCGAAGTCGGAGCGCCACCACCAGGCGTTCCGGGCCCAGCGTGCCGCCGCGTTGCGGGCGATCGGCCCCGACGGGCCGACCGTCCCGGCGGGCGGCCTGCTGCCCGCCGACCCCGCGCTGGCCGACGCCTGGCGGCAGCGGGCCGTCGCACTCGCGCGGTACGCGAGCCGGGTGGAGCCGTCGTCGGCCGACCCGGTGCTGGCCTCGCTGCTGCACATGGGCCACAACCGGCTGATCGGGATCGACCGCGAGGCAGAACGCCGCGCCTACGCACTGGCCAGAGGCGCCGTCGAGGCCCACCGGGCCCGCCGCTCCAGCCCGCGGGAGGCGCGATGAACACGACGGATCCGATCCGCGCGGTGGCCGAGTTGCTCAGCAGGCCCGGTGCGCTCGACGAGCCGGCCGCCGACGCCACAACGCCCTCGGCGTCCGCGCCGCCCGCAGCGGCGCACGCGCTCGGGGCCGGCCGCAGCGGCGCCGCGCTCACGCTCGCCGTACTGGCCGACCGCGAGGACGACGCCGCGCTGCGCCGCGCCGCCCACGGGCACCTCGCGGCCGCCGCGAAAGCCCCCGGGGCGATGCGGGGCGGCGGACTCTTCTCCGGCGCCGCCGCGATCGCCTTCGCCGCCCGCACCATGGCGCGGCGCCCCGGCGAGTACCGCACGCTGCTCGACGGGCTGACGCCCCGGGTCCGGCAGGCCGCGGCCGGGCGCGTCGCCGACCTGCGCGCCGATCTGGCCGCCGGCACGGGCCTGCGCGCCCACACCTTCGACACCGTCTCGGGCGCGGCGGGCCTGGGCCGGCTGCTGCTCGCGCTGGAGCCGGCCGGCCCGGCGCTGGCCGACCTGCTCACCGCGCTGGTCGCGCTGGCCGAGCCCACCGGCGGCGTGCTGCCGCGCTGGTGGACCGCCGGTGGACCGGGACTGCCCGGCGCGGATCCCGGGTTCCCCCGGGGGCACCTCAACCTGGGCCTGGCACACGGAGTCCCGGGCCCGCTCGCCCTCCTGGCACTGGCCCGGCTGCGCGGTGTGCAGGTGCCCGGACAGGACGAGGCGATCGAGGCGCTGGCGAGCTGGCTCGCCGCCCGGCGGATCCCCGGCCCGCTCGACCCGGTCGATCAGGGCGCCCCGGTCGATCCGGTCGACCCGGCCGGGCCCGCCCCGACCGAGCCGGCGCCCACGGGCCCCGACGCCGCTGGGGGTCGGCCCGGTGCGGGCGGTTCCTGGCCGATGACCGTGCGCGTCGAGGACGAGGAGGCCGGCCGGCTGCCGACCGACCAGCCGACGCGGGCGGCCTGGTGCTACGGAACCCCCGGTGCGGCCCGCGCACTCTTCCTGGCGGGCGCGGCCCGCGGCCGCTCCGACTGGCGGACCACCGCCGTCGCGGCACTGACCGACACGCTGCGCGACCCCGCCGGCTGGAACCTCCAGGGCCCCGGGCTCTGCCACGGCACCGGCGGCCTGCTGCGGATCGCCCAGCGGATGGCCGAGGACTCCGGCTCCGCCGAACTGACCGCCCTCCTGCCCGCACTCGCCGCCACCGTCGCGAGCCGGCTCGACACGGCACTCGGCGCCGGCGACCCGCCCGGCCTCCTGGAGGGGACGGCAGGCGCGGCCCTCGCCCTGCACGCCCATGCCCGTACCCATGCCCGAGCCGCCGCGCAGGCATCCCCGGCGGGCACCGGCGACGCCGCCGAGGAGTGGGACGCCTTCCTTCTGATCTGCTGATCTGCTGATCTGCCGAGCTGTTGAGCTGCTCAGCTGTTGATCAGTAGGAAGGCCGTCCCACCCGCCAGGCCGTCACTTCTTCGGGAGCGCCCTACTCCACCGTCACGCTCTTCGCCAGGTTGCGCGGCTTGTCGACGTCGCGACCGAGGGCCACGGAGGCGTGGTAGGCGAGGAGTTGGAGCGGAATGTTGAGCAGCAGCGGGTCGAGCTCGGGCTCGCTCTTGGGGACGAGGACGCAGTGGTCGGCGAGCTTGTCCTCGGGGCGGCGGTGCGCGATGGCGATGACGCGGCCGGAGCGGGCCTTGATCTCACCGAGGGTGGTGAGGTTCTTGTCGAGCAGTTCGTCGTCCGGGACGAGTGCGACGGTGGGCAGTTCGGGGCTGATCAGCGCCAGCGGGCCGTGCTTGAGCTCGCTCGCCGGGTAGGCCTCGGCGTGCACGTAGGAGATCTCCTTGAGCTTCTGCGCGCCCTCCCGGGCGACCGGGTAGCCGCGGACCCGGCCGATGAACATCATGCCCGCCGATCCGGCGTACTCGGCGGCGAGTTCGGCGATGGCCTCGGTCTGCGCGAGCACCTCGCGGATCTGGTCCGGCAGCGCCTTCAGGGCCGCGACGATCCGGCGGCCGTCGGCGGGCGAGAGGTCGTGGATGCGGCCGAAGTGCAGGGCGAGCAGCGCGAAGGCGACCACGGTGGAGGTGAAGGCCTTGGTGGAGGCGACCGAGATCTCCGGACCGGCGTGCAGGTAGATGCCGCCGTCGCACTCGCGGGCGATGGCGCTGCCCACGGTGTTGACGACGCCGAGCACCCGGCCGCCCTTGCGCTTGATCTCCTGGACGGCGGCCAGCGTGTCGTAGGTCTCGCCGGACTGGCTGACCGCGATGTAGAGCGTGTCCGCCTCGATCACCGGGTTGCGGTAGCGGAACTCGGAGGCGGGTTCGCTGTGCGCGGGGATGCGGGAGAGCTCCTCGATCAGCTGGGCGCCCATCTCGCCGGCGTAGTAGGCGGATCCGCAGCCGAGGATCTTCACCCGGCGGATCTCGCGCAGCTCCCGGGCGTCCAGGTTGAGGCCGCCGAGGTGCGCGGTGGAGAAGCGCTCGTCGAGCCGGCCGCTGAGCGTGCGCTCGACCGAGCCGGGCTGCTCGTGGATCTCCTTGAGCAGGAAGTGCTCGTAGCCGCCGGTGTCGTAGGAGTCGATCTCCCAGTCCACGGTGGACGGCTGGTGGTGGGTGGTGCGGGCGTCGGTGGTGAAGGTACGGAAGCCGTCGGCGCGGACGGTGGCCAGCTCGCCGTCCTCCAGGTGGACGACCTGGCGGGTGTAGCGGACGAGGGCGGACACGTCGGAGGCGACGAACATCTCCTTCTCGCCGAGGCCGAGCACTATCGGGCTGCCGTTGCGGGCGGCCACGATCCGGTCCGGCTGCTCGGCGTCGAGCACCGCGATGCCGTAGGTGCCGACCACCCGGCCGAGGGCGGCGCGCACCGCGTCCTCCAGCTCGACGCCCTCGCCGACGTGCGCGGCGATCAGGTGGGAGAGCACCTCGCTGTCGGTCTCGGAGCGGAACACGACGCCGTCGGCGGTGAGCTTGGCGCGCAGTTCGTCGGCGTTCTCGATGATGCCGTTGTGGACGACGGCGATCCGCTCGGCGCCGTCCAGATGCGGGTGGGCGTTGGCGTCACTGGGCACGCCGTGGGTCGCCCAGCGGGTGTGACCGATGCCGGTGCCGCCCTTGAACCGGGCCGGGACCGCGGCGGCCAGGTCGGCGACCCGGCCCTTGACCTTGCGGACCTTGAGCCCGCCGGTGCGCCCGGTGACGGCCACGCCGGCCGAGTCGTAGCCGCGGTACTCCAGCCGGGCCAGGCCCTCCAGCAGGAAGGGGGTCGCGTCCTTGGGGCCGATGTAGGCCACGATTCCGCACATGCGTGGTCTCCTCTTCGTGAATGCCGTGAATGCCGTAAATGCTGCAAGTGCCGTAAGTGCCGTGAATGCGCCGGTGCCGTGAATGCGTCAGTGCCCCGCCCCGGCAGCGCTCAGCCGTAGACGATCCGGCGCAGCTGGCGGGCCGAGAGCTCGGGTGCCGCGACCCGGCGGGCGGGGAGTTCCTCGGCGAGCCGGGTGAAGATCCGTTCGTTGGTCAGTCCGCGTGCCTGGAGCTCGCCGTGGCGGCGGCGGACATACTCCTCGGTGCTCTCGGAGAAGTACGCCAGCACCTCCGCCACGACCCGCGCCGCCTCCCGGGGCCCGAGCGGGCTGGTCCGGGTGAGGTGGGCGAGGAGGTCGTCGTGAGGGTGGGGTGAGCTCGGCACGAGTGAGGAGCCTAGGCCGCGCCGCCCGCCGGGGCCAAGAATCTTGCCCGAATTCGGGCAGACTTTACGACTTTCAGCTCAAACAACCAGTCACATGGTCATCCCAAGCCCCTCCCGACCCCTTCCCGACGCGCCCTTGTAGCCACACCCCTCCGACACGTAGCGTCATTTTCCGCATACGTAGCGGAAGAACCGGAGGCTTGCTGATGTGCGGGATCACCGGATGGGTCGCCTTCAACCGTGACCTCACCGCCGAACGGGCCGTCCTCGACGCCATGACGGCCACCCAGATCTGCCGCGGCCCGGACGCCGGCGGCGTCCACCTGGAGCGACACGCCGGCCTCGGCCACCGCCGCCTCGCGGTGATCGACCTGGAGGGCGGCGTCCAGCCGATGACCGTCGAGCACGACGGCCGGCTGCTGGCCGCGCTCACCTACAGCGGCGAGGTCTACAACCACCGCGAGCTGCGCGCCGAACTGAAGGCGGCCGGACACCGCTTCCGCACCCGCAGCGACACCGAGGTCGTGCTGCACGCCTACCTGGAGTGGGGCGAGGGCCTGGCCGAACGCCTCAACGGGATGTTCGCCTTCGCGATCTGGGACGCCCGCAGCGAGGAACTGCTGCTGGTCCGCGACCGGATGGGCGTCAAGCCGCTGCACTACCACCCGACCCCCGACGGCGTGGTCTTCGGCTCCGAGGTGAAGGCCATCCTGGCCCACCCCTCGGTCCACCCGGTGGTCGACCTGGACGGGCTGCGCGAACTGCTCGCCTTCACCCGCACCCCGGGCATCACCCCCTACCGGGGCATCGTCGAGGTCCGGCCCGGGCACGTCGTCCGGGTCCGCCGCGAGGGCGTGTCGGTGCGCCGCTACTGGGCGCTGGAGGCGCGCGAGCACACCGACACCCTGGAGGCCACCGTCGCCACCGTCCGGGCCCTGCTGGACGACATCGTCCACCGCCAGCTCGATTCGGACGTCCCGCTCTGCTCGCTGCTCTCCGGCGGCCTGGACTCCAGCGCCGTCACCGCCCTCGCCGCCCGGGTCCTGCGGGCCGAGGGCGCCGGCCCGGTGCGCTCCTTCGCCGTCGACTTCGCCGGCCAGAGCGAGAACTTCCACGCCAGCGAGGTCCGGCCGACCCTGGACGGCCCGTACGCCCGGATGCTGGCCGAGCACGTCGGCGCCGACCACAACGTGATCGAGCTGGACGCCGCCGCGCTCACCGACCTCGCCCAGCGGGACGCCGTCCTGCGCGCCCGCGACCTGCCCGGCGGCTTCGGCGACATGGACATCTCGCTGCTGCTGCTCTTCCAGGGCGTGCGCCGCCAGTCCACCGTCGCCCTGTCGGGCGAGTCCGCGGACGAGTTGTTCGGCGGCTACCGCTGGTTCCACGACCCGAAGGCCGTCGCCGCCGACGACTTCCCCTGGGCGGTCTCGCTGGCCGGCCTCGGCGGCCAGGGCGCCGGCCCGCGCGAACACCTGCTCGACGCCGGCCTGCTCGCCGAACTCGACCTGGCCGGCTACCGGAAGGCCCGCTACCGCGAGGCACTCGCCGAAGTCCCGCACCTGCCGGACGCCGATCCACTGGAACGGCGGATGCGCGAGATCTCGTACCTCCACCTGACGCGCTTCGTCTGCATCCTGCTCGACCGCAAGGACCGGATGAGCATGGCCAACGGCCTGGAGGTGCGGGTGCCGTTCTGCGACCACCGGCTGGTCCAGTACGTCTTCAACACGCCGTGGGCGATGAAGCACTTCGACGGCCGGGAGAAGAGCCTGCTGCGCGCCGCCGTCCGGGACGTGCTGCCGGACGCCGTCGCCGACCGGGTGAAGAGCCCGTACCCGGTCACCGAGGACCCGCACTACCCGGCGCTGCTGCGGGCCGAGCTCGCCCGGCTCGCCGCGGAGCAGAAGTCCCCGGCGCTCGCCCTGCTCGACCGGCGGCGCCTCGCCGACGCGCTCGATCCGGACACCGACCCGCAGTCCGTCCGGCTGGCCGTCGACCTCGCGCTCGAACTGCACACCTGGCTGACGGACTACCAGGTGACGCTGGACATCTGACGGCCGCCACCCCGGTCGGCGCGGCGGCTGCGACGGCGGGCCGCTGCGCCGTTCGGGTGATTGATCCGGGTGACGGATCCCGGGTGATCATCCGGAACCAACCCGCCGCGCCCAGGCGTCGGACGGTGCGGTAGCGTCGCCGACACCTCCCGAATGGCGGGCGAAAACGCGGACTCCTGCCGGCGTGCCGTCAGGATGGGAGCGAACCGTCCACCTCGATCCGCCGGGGGATCACCTCATGCAACCGCGGGTATTCGCGATTCTCACCGCCCTGCTCCTGGGCGTCCTGGGCCTCGGGTCGGTGGCCGTCACCGACTGGTCGCCCGCGCCCGGCGTCGCGGCGACGGCCCCGGCCGCCACCGCGGGCACCGGCGCCGCCGCACCCGGTGTCGCGCCGGCGGCCGCGAGCGCCACCCCGACCGGCGACCCGGCGGTGTGGACCCGCTCGACGCTGCGCAACAAGCTGATGGCCGAGATGGACGCCACCGACCCCGGCGTCGCGCTCGCCGACCTCGACAAGATCACCAAGGAGAAGCCGTACACCGTGCGCTTCTGCCACCCGATCGCGCACGAGCTCGGCCACTCGGCGGTCAAGCGCTTCAACGCCGACTTCCAGAAGGTCATCTCCTTCCCGCACGAGACCTGCGCGGCCGGCTACCTGCACGGCGCGGTCGAGGAGATGCTCAACGCCTCCGCCCAGCCCGAGGTGGACCTGCTCAAGCTCTGCGCGCCCAAGAACACCGGCCCGTGCATCCACGGCGTCGGCCACGGCACCATGTTCGTCGCCAAGCAGGACGTCCCCAAGGCGCGCGAGCTGTGCAACAAGTTCCCCACCGACCAGAACAAGATCCGCTGTTCCGAAGGGCTGTTCATGCAGCTCTTCGGCCCGGACGAGGAGGACGAGAAGGCCAAGGCGAACCTGCCCGCCGACAAGCTCGCCCAGGACCCGCTGTACCCGTGCAAGGACCAGCCGGCCCTGTTCCAGTCCGCGTGCTTCTTCTACGCCCCGACCTTCTACCTCTCCTCGCACGACTACCCGAACCACCCCGAGGTCTACGCCGACGCCCTCAAGTGGTGCCTCAGCGGCAAGGCCAGCGGCGGGGCGACCGACTGCAGCCGCGGCGTCGGCTCGCGGACGATGAAGTACAACCTCGACCGCGAGGACTGGGCCGCCCAGCAGTGCGGCACCGCCGCCGACGGCTGGCAGCGCAAGGCCTGCGCCGAGGGCCTGGTCAGCTACTACACGGTGAACTACACGGACGACGGCGCGGCCGGCCGGCTCTGCGCCAAGATCACCAACAAGGAGATGCAGGGCTACTGCCGCTCCGCCAGCGGCCTGTCCGGCTCGCTGGACTGACCCCGCCGTCCCACCGGGACCGACCGCCCCGTCTCACCTGGAGGGGGGGCCCCCGCCCCCGCGGGGCGCGCCGAAGGTCAGCTTGCAGGTGTCGGCCCGGTAGGTGGCGACGGCGAGCGCCACCAGGCGGCCGGCCGACGCGTACTGGGTGGTCATCACCAGCACCGGCGAGCCGGGCGGGCGCTCCAGCAGGGCGCCCTCGGCGGCCTCGGCGACACCCAGCTCGACCGCGCGGGACTCGCCGTCCACTTCCAGCCGCTCCAGCTGGCGCAGCACCGAGCGGGCCCGGTCGCTCTCGGCCCGGAAGCCGGGCAGGTGCGGCAGCGCGGCGGCCGGGACGTGCAGCGACTCGGTGGCCACCGCCCGGCCCTCCACCAGGCGAACCCGGCGGACGGTGTGCACGGTGGCGCCCTCGGCGATGCCGAGGCCCTTGGCCAGCTGCGCCGGGGCGGGGGCGGTGGTGCAGTCGACCGTCCGCCAGGCCTGGTTGCGGCCGACGCCGGGCCAGCCCTCCTCCTGCCGGTTGACCGGGACGCCGACCCGCGGGGCGGCGATCAGGGTGCCGATCCCCCGGCGGCGCACCAGGCGGCCCTCCAGCTCCAGCTGGTCGAGGGCCTGCCGCAGGGTCGCCCGGGCGACCCCGAAGCGGGCGGAGAGCTCGCGCTCGTTGGGCAGGACCTGGCCGGTGGAGAACTCCGAGTCGATGGCCCGCAGCAGCACCGTACGCAGGTGCCAGTACTTCGGTTCCGGCACCGCCGAAAGCTGTCCAGTCGTCCCCACCGTGTCCTCCACCCTGCTTGTCCACCCTGCGGTAAGGAGGTCGGATCCCGAGCCCGCTGTCCGCGGATGCGGCAGGTGGGAGAGCGGGCTTTTATCCGTCCTTCTTTATTAAAGGTCTTTGCAGTAAGCGACCCTAGGGGCATCGTCCGGAGATGGTCAAGACCAATGGCGCGGCTTGGTGCGACTGTCGCACACATTCATGCCGCGTTCACGTCATCCCACAGCCGGTGCGCGTCACGCTTCGGCGCAGGCCCCGGCACTCGGTAGGCTGCCCGGGTGATCGTGGTGACGAGTGTGAACGTGAACGGAATCCGGGCGGCAGCCAAGAAGGGCTTCGTCGAGTGGCTGGCCGGCACCGAGGCGGACGTGGTCTGCCTCCAGGAGGTGCGCTCCGAGCCGGAGCAACTGCCCGTCGAACTGCGCGACCTCGACGGCTGGCACGCGGTCTGGGCCCCCTCCGTCGCCAAGGGCCGGGCCGGCGTCGCCGTCCTGTCCCGCCAGGAGCCGCAGCGGACCGTCATCGGATTCGGGTCCGAGGAGTTCGACAACACGGGCAGGTACGTCGAGATCGACCTGCCGGGGCTGACCGTCGCCAGCCTCTACCTCCCCTCCGGCGAGGTCGGCACCGAACGCCAGGACGAGAAGGAACGCTTCATGGCGGAATTCCTCGTCCACCTCACCGCCCTCCGCACCCGCGCCGCCGCCGACGGCCGCGAGGTCGTCGTCTGCGGCGACTGGAACATCGCCCACCGCCCCGAAGACCTCAAGAACTGGAAGGCCAACCAGAAGTCAGCCGGCTTCCTCCCCGAAGAACGCGCCTGGCTCTCCCGCGTCTACGACGAAGCCGGCTACGTCGACGTCGTCCGCACCCTCCACCCCGACCGCACCGGCCCCTACTCCTGGTGGTCCTACCGCGGCCGCGCCTTCGACAACGACTCCGGCTGGCGCATCGACCTCCAGGTCGCCACCCCGGGCCTCGCCGCCAAGGCCGTCGAGGCCTACGTCGAGCGGGCCGCCACCCACACCGAGCGCTGGTCTGACCACGCACCGGTCACGGCAGTGTTCGATCTGAACAACTAGGCAGCAGAAACTGGTAGTTCGACAGAATCAAGAGGCGGCCCCGACGCGGGGCATTCCACACGTCGGGGCTTCCTCTCGGTAGCAAATACGCCAGCGGCGAAGGAAGTCGCACGGCACTCCCGGAGTGGATTTTGGCCGCAACGGCCAGCGCGGATCCGCGGCGACCGGCCGAACCGACACGGCCCCCGCTCGTACCCGGGCCCGGCTGACCGGCGGCAGCCGGCCCTTCGCGCTCCAGGCTGGCGACCCTTGTCGCCCGCCCGGTCGGCGGCACCGAGCGGGCGGAGGGCAAGGGTCGCCAGCCGCCGATGGCCGTCACCCCCGCTGGGTGACGGCCACCGAACAGGGCTCACACCGTGGTCACTAGCACGACCACGGCGTGGTGACGTGGCCCGTCACGGTGTCCACCGCCACCGTCCTGCCCTCGCTGGGAATGCAGAAGTAGTAGGTGGGATGCGGGTTCTGCACGACGGGCTCATTGAGGTACAGGGGCTTGAACGCGCCGGTGTGCCCGGCCTTGACGGCCAGATCGTGGGCCTGGACCTCCGTCATGGTGAACGGGGAGATGGCCTGGATCCCGATCGGGACGCTCCACGGCTGCGTGCTCTGGTACTGACCGGTGGTCGAGTACTTGTACTCGAAGGACGGCTCCGAGTTCTTGGCCCGGAAGCGGATCCACCAGGCCTGGACGTCATTGGGGTTGGTCGTGGGTGTCAGCAGGACGGCGTCCGCGTCGTAGAACTGCGAGCCGGGGTGCTCCTGCTGCGCCTTCACCTTGGCCTCCCGCACGATCTGTGTGAGCGGGAGATGGGGTGCCGCGCTGGCGGTGGACGGGGCGATCGGCAGCAGCGACAGGGCCGTGGCGGTCGCGGCGAGCCCGATCCGTGCCCGAAGGCGGTGGCGTGATGTCCGGCACCCGTTCAGTGCGGGTGTCGCGGGCGTGCGGGCGGTGCGTGTGGTGTTCATGTCCTTCATCTCCTTCGACCCGGACCCTGCGTGGTCACGGTGGAAGTCGACTGCCGGGTTCGGCGTGAGCGGTGGCCGACGGGCGAGAGGTCCTCGGCCGGGCTCCGCGGGGATGCAGCCTCCCGGGGTCCAACGGTAGGAGGGTCTCCGGGCGCCGTCTCCTGGCCGTCATCCTCGCTGAGCCGAACAGGCGAACCTCTCACCCGGAGCGATGCCCGTCCGGGGTTTCGCCGCGCGGTCCCGGCCGGTGGGCCCGACACTGTGCCGCTCCTTGATCATCGCTGACTGTTACAAGGTGGTGACACGATCTTCTCGAAGTGGGCGTCCCAGCCGACGAGCCTGTAGATCGTCCTTCAGGCTGCGCTCCACCCACTCCAGGGCGATGTAGTACCGCTCCAGAACCGGGTCCCGGCCCGACTCCAGCATCCGCACGATATGAGGGTGCTCGACAGCTTTGAGTGCGGCGGTCTCCCGTTCCAGGAAGACCTTGATGATTTCGTCGTCGCGCCGCTTGAGTAACTTGATCGCCGCGAACTGCCTGTCACTGTCGCTATTTGCCGTGTCGACGGCCTTTCACACCTTCGACAGACCGCCGCTGCGCGCGCTGTCTCCCACCAGCAGGAAGCGATCGTTGATCACATGCGGTCCCACGCATGCTCCTCGTCCAGCACCGGCGTCAACTACCGGTCCGGCCATCCTGCCAGCCCAGGACTCCTCGGTTGGATGGTTCGGCAGATCCGGGCTTGATCGTGGCCAACTCCTCGATGACTACAGTGCCCGACGCTCGACCAACTTATCGCTTATCTTCGGCTTGTTGGGGAGAGCTGTAGCCGAGGCCGTGGTCGACGGCATCGGAGGCAGCCAATCCGGTGGCCCGGAGGGTGGCCACTTCGGAGTGTCAGGGTGGCCCACTCGTGGTCGAGGGCATCCACGGCGGTGCTACCAGCAGCCGACGGTAGAGGCTGGCGCCGTAGCCGCTCCCCCGCACGGAAGCGGCCCGTCGAATCTGTCGATGACGGCCGCCAGTTGCTCGTCCGCTTCGCGATCTACGCCGACCTTCCAGCGCGGTCCAGCTTCGATACTCGTGCTTCGATTTCGGCGGGCAGGTACCAGCCTTCGATGGTGGGTGTCATGTAGAGGCGGGCCTTGAGGCCGAGGAGGAGTTGGCGGCGCCTTTCCTGGTCGGCTCGGGTCCAGGCATCGGCGAAGGTCTGGCCGGTCTCGACTTCCACCCAGGCGGAGGGGCGTTGTGGGAGGGCGGCGAGCCGGCGGCGTTCGTCGACGAGGGTTTCGAGGGCTTCGTCCTCGCGCGCTGACCCCAGCCCGCCGGCTACGCACCCCCCCGGCCGCAGTCCGGCCGGGCGGGCCCGGCGGCGGCGCCGCACCAGCCCTGTCCGCCGACGCAACGGTGGTGGGCCACCCGGCAGCCGCAGGCCGGCGGTGCGGACGGGTTCCTGTTCTGCCGCTACCCGGAAGCGGCAACAACGTCCTGCCGCTCCCCGGTGACTGCGGTGCCAGGAGCGGTGGTGGTGACGCTGCCACCCCCGGTGGGCAGCCACAGCCCAGCGGTACGGGGCGGTGCGCGCCGCGTCCGGTGGCACGGGCTTCGGCCCGGCGGCCGGTGAGCTGCCCCCGGTCGCCGCCCCGCCCTCCGGGTTCTCGGTGCCGTCGACGAAGCCCAGCAGGTTGCGGTCGTCGAAGTCGCGGAAGCCGTGCACGGAGTCTGCGCACCACCGGGGAAGTCCCCTTCAGGTCCACCATCCCAGCCGGTGAGGCGTCAGCCTGTGGACGGGAGGTTCCCACCTGCGGTGACCATGCCTGTCTCATAGGCGATGACGACCATCTGGGCCCGGTCATGGGCGTGGAGCTTGGCCAGCAGCCGCCGGACGTGTGTCTTGACGGTCGCGATGCTCAGCCCCAGATGCTCGGCGATCACGTGGTTGGGCAGTCCCCGGGCCACCAATCGGAGGACTTCCCGTTCCCGTGGGGTCACGCCCGCTAGCTCCCGGGCGAGTCGCGGGCGCGGCTCGTGGCGTCCGGCGAACTCGCGGATCAGACGGCGGGTGACCGCGGGCGCGAGCAGGGCGTCGCCGGAGGCGACCACCCGTAGGGCTGTCAGCAGGTCGGCGGGGAGGATGTCCTTCAGGATGAATCCGCTGGCTCCGCCGCGGAGTGCCGCGTACACGTACTCGTCCAGGTCGAACGTGGTGAGGACCAGCACACGGGTGCCGACGGCGTCCGGGTCCGCGCAGATGCGCCGGGTGGCCTCCAGACCGTCCATGCCCGGCATCCGGATGTCCATCAACACGACGTCGGGCCGCAGCCGCAGGGCGAGTTCGACGGCCTGCTCGCCGCTGACGGCCTCGCCCGCGACGGTGAGGTCCGGCACGCTCTCGATGAGCAGGCGGAAGCCCGCCCGCAACAGCGCCTGGTCATCGGCGATCAGAACCTGGACCGGCCGGTTCACCGTGCTGCCTCCGATCCGCAGGGCAGCCGCGCATGCACCCGGAATCCGCCCGTCGCCAGGGGGCCGGCGGAGAGGGTCCCGCCGCACATGGCCGCCCGCTCCCGCATCCCGATGAGTCCGTGCCCGCCGCCAGGACGCCGGGACGGGAGCCGGGACGGCGCGTCGTTGACGACCTCGATCTCGACCGCCTCGGGACCCATCCGGGACAGCTTCACCCGGCAGTCCGCCGATCCCGCGTGCCTGACGACATTGGTGAGGGCTTCCTGAACGATCCGGTAGACCGCCAGTTCCACACCCGGGGGGAGCGGTGGATCCGGGTCGACGGACAGCTCCACGCGCGGGCCCGCGCCGGCCGCGAGCGCGGGCAGGTCCGCCAGACCGGAGGCGGACCCCAACTCGGCTCCGTCACCGGGTGATCGCAGAACGCCGAGCATGCGGCGCATCTCGGTGAGCGCCGTCCGGCCCGCCGTCCCGACCAGTGCGAGGGTCCGCTCGGCCTCCTGCGGGTTGGTGGAGGCCACCGCACGGGCCACCTCGGCCCGTACCGCGATGACAGTCAGATGATGGGCCACCACGTCGTGGAGTTCGCGGGCGATCCGCAGGCGCTCGTCCGTCACGGCCTGCCGGGCGGCGAGTTCCGCGTACGACCGCTGCTCTCTCAGCGCGGTGCCCACCAGCCAGGGCAGGGTCATCATCAAAGACGCGAAGACGACGCCCCACGCGACCCCGGAGGCCGGGACCGGTCGCGGTACGAGGGCCATGGCCGCGGGGGGGGGGCCCCCCCAGCAACCCACCGCCCACGCGGGCCCCCGCCCCCCCGCCCCCCCCCCCCCCCGGTTGACGGGGGCCCCCCCCGCGGCCCACCCCCGCA
>NZ_JBHWIR010000128.1:17238-22569 GCF_042731835.1 Kitasatospora sp. NPDC059817
ACGCCCCCCCCCCCCCCCCCCGGGGGGGGGGGGCCGGGCGGGGTCTGGGGGCCTTGGGCCGCCCGGGGGGCGCCCGCGGCGCCGCCGAGCGCCGTCGCGGACCGGCGCCCCGGTTCCCGCGCCGCCACCGTGTACAGGGCGGCCCCGACCGGGACCCAGGACTCCTCCCATCCGGTGAACGCCATGGCGAAGACCGCTCCGGCCAGGACCGTGTACAGAACCCGGACGGGCCGTCTACGCCGTACCGCGACCGGCAGCCAGACCACCGCCGCCACGGCTCCCGCGCCCCAGCCACCGCTGCGCGTCTCGCTCGCGCCGAACGCCAGGGCGAGGAGCACGGCCGCGACCGTGTCCACGCCGTGCCACTGTCCGTCCCGCAGACGTCTGGCCACCAGCGGCCGTGACTCCCCGTCCCCCATGCCGGCCACGCTATCCAAACGGGGCCCGGGGCCCGTCAGCCCGGAGGACGTCATCCCGCGGGCTGAGTCATCCGCGCGGCCGATGCCCGTCGTACCCTCCTGGGCTGACACCGGGTTACTCCCCGGGGGCGAAGCCGCCGGGCTCATCGGACGGAACAGTGGAGCCATGAATCGGAGAACACTGCTGTCCTCGTGCGCCGGACTGGCCGCCGCCATGATCCCGGGTCCGCTCGCGCCGGTGGCCGCCGCGCGACCGGGGCAGGAGGAACCCGTGCGGTTCCAGCTGCCCGCCCCGAACGGACCGTACCCGCTGGGTACGATCGCGCTGCACCTGGCCGACACCGCGCGGCCGGACCCCTGGGTACCCTCCCGCCCCTGCCGTGAGCTGATGATCAGCATCTGGTACCCCGCCCGCGGCTGCGCGGCCCGTCCCACTGTTCCCTGGATGCCTCCGGCGGCGGCCGACCGGTACCTGAGCCTCCTCGGCCTGCCTCCCGGCCGGGTACGGCTGGGAGGCACCCACGGCCACGAGGGCGCTCCCGTCGGCGGCCCACCGGGCCCTCTGCCCGTCGTGCTCTACTCTCCCGGCGCCGACGCGTCACGGTCGTTCGGCACCGGCGTCGTGGAAGACCTCGCCAGTCACGGCTTTCTGGTGGTCACCGTCGACCACACCTACGACGCGGCGGCGGTCGCCTTCCCCGGTGGACGCGTCGAGACGAATCCGCTGGGCGGGATCAGCGACTACGCCAAGGCCCTCGCGGTCCGTACCGCCGACATCCGCTTCGTCCTGGACCGGCTCGCCGTCCTCCGCTCGGGTGGCCACCCCGGCGTCTGCCGCACCCCGCTGCCCACAGGCATGCACGGGGCGCTCGACCTGCGGCGCGTCGGGATGCTCGGCCACTCCCTGGGCGGCGCCACCACCGCCGCGACGATGCTCACCGACGGGCGGATCACGGCGGGAGTGAGCCTGGACGGGGGCGCGGCGGGCCCGGTGGTAGACGCCGGGCTCGACCGTCCGTTCCTGGTCGTGGACACCCCGGGCAAGGGCAGCATGGAGAGCAACCCCGCCCTGCGCGCGTTCTGGTCGCGTCTGCGCGGCTGGCGCCTGCATCTGACCGTACGGGGAGCCGCGCACCAGTCGTTCGGCGACGATGTGCTGATCCTGCCGCTGATCGCCCCTCTCCTGGGCATGTCACCGCCCGATCTGGAGGACGAGGTCGGGACGATTCCCGGGCACCGGGCACAGGCGTTCCAACGCGCCTACCCGCGAGCCTTCTTCGACCTCCACCTCCGCGACCAGGGGCGGCTGCTCGACGGTCCCTCCCCCGACTTCCCCGAGGTCGACTACGCCCGGTGAACACCTTGGCGCCGGTCCCGCCCGTCTGGGCTCCGAGGTACGACGCCGCGGCGCTCACCGGGCGGGGTCCAGCGAGGGAGGGTCGTCGGTGTCCTCGGCTTCGCAGGGAGGATCACGACCCGGGGAATCCTGCGGGGCGACGCCTCCACCATCCCGACAGGGGAGCGGCGCCCTGGACGGAGCACGGCCCTGCTCTCGGCGACGGAGGTGAGGATGCCGGGAGGGTTCCTTTGAGGACTTCGACGACGTGGATCTTCGAAAGGGGCTCTCGGTAGCCTTCACCTGCGCCCCGGAAGCGATCACTCCGCCGCGAAGTCGGTGGAGGCCTGTGTCGAGCGCGCCGCCACCCATGCCGGTCGCTGGTCCGACCCCGCGCCCTTCGCCCGAACTCCCTTGGCAGGAAGGCGATCCAGCCTCGCGGCATGCGAAGGCCATGCGTACCAGGGCGGTGGACGCGCGGACCACCCGCGCCTACGGCCTGCGACCCACGACCCGGCCGCGACCCGCCTCGGCCCGGTAACCACCGGGGGCGGCCTCGCCGTCGAGCTGTTCGAGCGCAGAACGACGGCGCAGGCGCACACCCCGACCACGACGGAATCCAGCCGACGCCTCGGCATGGCATCGGACCAGAAGGTAGTATCGGTTTCCACACTGACTGAATATCAAGTGCACGCTATTCATTGGACATTGCTGTCGGGGGCGTCAGCCGACCCCTCAGGTGGGGGGGTGCGCCGAGTCGCGCCCCCCTGCGCCCCACCCTCCGCACCGGAACCGACCACCGAAACCGGTAAGAACCCAGAAGGCGTCCATTGGTTACCATCGCAGACTCCGAGCTCGACGTCTTTCCACTCTGCCTCGGCGGCAGCGTCTTCGGATGGACCGTCGACGAGCGGACATCCTTCCGCGTCCTCGACGCCTACGCCGCCGCGGGCGGGAACTTCATCGACACCGCCGACTCCTATTCCCAGTGGGCCCCCGGAAACACCGGCGGGGAGTCCGAGTCCATCCTCGGCAACTGGCTGGCCGCGCGCGGTCAGCGGGACCGTTTCGTCATCGCCACCAAGGTAGGCCGACTGAACGGACTGTCCGGGCTCACGGCGAAGGTCGTTCACCAGGCCGTGGAGGAATCCCTGCGCCGTCTGCGGACGGATCATATCGACCTCTACTACACGCACGCGGACGACCCGGAAACTCCCCTCGAAGAGACCCTCGCCGCACTCGACACACTGATCGTGGCAGGGAAGGTGCGCCATATCGGCGCCTCGAACATCAGCGGCCCCAGGCTGGCTGAATCCCTTGAGGTTTCGAAGCGTTCGGGGCTCGCCTCGTACGTGGCGGTCCAGCCTCCCTACAACCTCATGGAACGCGAGCCCTTCGAGAGCGGGATCGCCCCGGTCTGCGAGCGCGAGGGCGTCTCCTGCGTCCCGTACTTCGCCCTGGCGCAGGGCTTCCTGACGGGCAAGTACCGCGAAGGCGCACCCGCCGTTCCCAGCGTCCGCAGCGACGCGGCACGACCGTACGGCGAAACGCCCCGCGGCCGCACGGTGCTCCGGACGCTGGACACGATCGCCTCCGAGCACGACACCGCCCCCGCCGCGGTGGCCCTGGCCTGGCTGAGGGCGCAGCCCCATGTCGTCGCTCCGCTCGCCAGCAGCAGGACGCCCGAGCAGCTCGCCGAACTGACCCCGGGAGCGACCCTGGAACTCTCCCCGGCCGAGGTTCACTCGCTGGACCTCGCTTCACGGACCACCGCGGCGGACCACCATGCGCATGTCGTCTGAAGGAGGAGGAGCCGCCGTGACCCTCACCCCCCACACCGCCCTGATCGGATTCGACGCCGTCAAGTCGTTCATCTCGGTAGCGCGCGATGAATACGAGGCCTGTACCCCGCAGGAACCACCCTCCTGTTTCGCCCTCCTGCTCGGCACCGTCGACGACGGTGTCGCGGCCATCACCTCGGTCCAGTTCGCGACCAACGTCCGTGCCACCGACCCGATGGCGCTCGAAGAGTTCTCGAGCTCCATAGAGCCGTGCTTCGGAAGCGCCTACCGAAACCCCCGCCGGGGATTCTGGTGCAGCTCGCAGGATCTGCTTCGTATTCACCGGCAGGCGGACCGTGACGGGGCCGAGATCCTGGGCTCCATCCATCTGCATCCCGACTGGCACCGGATCGGCCCACCCGAAGAGCGAGGGCTGCGAATAAGCGAGGAGCCGACACCGATGGACCGCTACATGCTCGACAACAGTCGGTACCCGGTGAACATGATCTGCTATCTGGAATCCGGCCCACAGGGGGTTTCCGCCGCACTCGCGGCATGGGGCCCTCCTCCCGAGGGAGAGGTCGCGGCGCCATGCCCCCGCCTCCTTCTGAGGTTCAGCGCGTCCTGAGGAACGGCAGGCTCACCCCTCGCCACCGGCGGGACTCCGCCCCGGTCACGCTCGCGGATGTGACCGGGGCGGGGCCGCCCGTCCACCCCTGGGTGAGTACCGCCGGAACGGGGCCGTCGGGGCGGACGGTGGTGCTGTAGGCGGCGCTGGTGGGGGTGGAGGAACAGCCCGGTCGGCGTGGTCGCGGTGGCCTCGTGCCCGGCGACCGGCAGGGTGACCCGCTCGTCCCGGATGAACGTGTCGTGCCGGAGCATCATGGCCCCGATCCGGGGGCCCGACACCGTACCGCCCGCTGCCTGGGGGCCGGCGAGTCAACCCCGTGGGTCGACAACGACGCGGCGTGGAGAATTGATTATCTGATGGTCAGTCAGAACCTCGCGGACGGACACCTGCACCAAGGCCTACATCGAACGCCCCGCCTCCTCTGCCGATCGATGGAGCAACCACGCACCGGTGACCGCCGTCTTCGACCTTGACCAACTCCTGTAGCACCGACGGGAAGTCGGACGACTGGCTTCTGATGCCTCGGCCGTCGCGCTGCTTGATTCGGGCGACGACCGAGACTGCCACCGGCCTGCGGCTGGATCGCGCCGCCATCCGTGCTTCGGAGTGATGGTCAGCTGACGCTCCAGAAAAATCGTTTTGTAAAGGCCAAGGCCGTCTCGCCGCAGCATGGGCGACGAATGGCATCGACGCCCATGCGCAGGACCTGCCGGTGTTCTGTCGCTTCCTCCACGAGCCCCGGACCGGGAAGTCGACCCACCCGACCCGACCGCGCCACCGGAGCAGCAGACGTTGCCAAGGTCGAGACCGCCGACCGGCTCGCACCCGCACCCATCGCTGAGACCCAAAACGCCACCGGCAGGGGGCACGCCAGGGTCCCGGCCGGCCGCCAAGCGGAGCACCCCTCGTCCGGCCACGCCGCCCAGGCCGCCGACCTGGTGACCCGTTTCGAGCGGGCCAAGGCCGCAGACGACGTGTCTGCCGCGACCTCGATCCGTGAGGAGTCGGTGCGCGCCCTCGGCGCACCCGGGGTGCCGGGCTCGACGGCCAAAACGCTTCGACGGCTTCTGAGGAACCTGCACAAGTGGATCGGTTCGCACGAGGCCGGCGACGTGCGGGGGCGGGGGGGGGGGGGCGGGGCGCCAGGCGACGGCGCCCGCGCGC
>NZ_JBHWIR010000129.1:0-14836 GCF_042731835.1 Kitasatospora sp. NPDC059817
GGGCCTCTGCGCTCGGGCGGGGGGGGGGTGGGGGGCGGCGGCGGGGGCCGGCGCGCGGGCCCCCGGCCCCCCCCCCCCCCCCCCCATTCCGGCGACCGGACACGTCCTAGTGGGGGGTCGCCGCCGGGACGGCGTCGGCCTTCCCGGCCCCGGTGCCGCCGGATCCCGCACCGCCGTTCTGCTGCCTGGCGTTGATGAGGAGGAAGGCGACGGTCGCGGCCACGGCGAGGATGCCGACAGCCCACCAGATCGCGGTGGCGTAGCCGTGTACGGCCGCCGCGTTGGCCAGCTTGGCCGGGTCGGCGCCGGAACGGGCCTTCTCGGCGAGCCAGTTGGTGGTGGCACCGGCCGCGATGGTGTTCAGCAGGGCGGTACCGATGGAGCCGCCGACCTGCTGGGAGGTGCTGACCATGGCGGAGGCCACGCCGGCGTCCTGCGGCTGCACGCTGCGGGTGGCCAGGCTCATGGCGGGCATGAACGCCGTGCCCATTCCGAGGCCGAGGAGCACCTGCGCGGGCAGAATCAGACCGACGTACGAACTGTCGACCTTGATCTGGGTGAGCAGCGCGATGCCGAGGGCCGAGGTCAGGAAGCCCGGACCCATCAGGAGCCGAGGCGGCAGACGGGTCATCAGCCGGGTGCCGATCTGCGTCGACCCGGTCACCATGCCGACGATCATGGGCAGGAAGGCGAATCCGGTGCGGACCGGCGTGTAGCCCTTCACGACCTGCAGGTAGTAGGTCAGGAACAGGAAGAGCCCGAACATGCCGATGACGGCCAGCCCCAGGGAGAGGTAGATGCCGCCCCGGTTGCGTTCGGTCACCACCCGCAGCGGCAGCAGGGGGGCCGGGGCCTTGCTCTCGACCAGGACGAACGCGCCGAGCAGGACCACCGAGGTGATGAAGAGCGCGACGGTGGCGGGGGCGGTCCAGCCGTCGGACTCGGCGCGGGTGAACCCGTACACCAGCGACAGCAGGCCGGTGGTGGCGAGAACGACACCGGGGAGGTCCAGCCGGGCGCCGTTGCGGGCGCCCGCCGGCTCGCGCACCACGGTGATGGCGCCGAACACGGCCACGATGGCGAACGGGATGTTGACGAACAGCGCCCAGCGCCAGTTCAGGTACTCGGTCAGCGCACCGCCCATGATCAGGCCGACGGCCCCGCCGGCACCGGAGATCGCGCCGTAGATCCCGAATGCCTTTGCCCGCTCCTTGGGTTCGGTGAAGGTGACCGCGAGCAGCGAGAGCGCGGCCGGTGCGAGCAGTGCGCCGAACACGCCCTGCAGGGCGCGGGAGGCGAGCAGCATCCCGGGGTTGACCGCGAGGCCGCCCAACGCGGATGCGCCCGCGAAGCCGAGCAGGCCGACGATGAACGCGCGTCTGCGGCCGGTGAGGTCGGCGATGCGGCCGCCGAAGAGCAGCAGGCTGCCGAACGCCAGCGAGTAGGCGGTGATCACCCATTGCCGGTTGCCGTCGGAGATGCCGAGGTCGTGCTGGGCCGAGGGCAGGGCGATGTTCACGATGGTCGTGTCGAGTACGACCATCAACTGGGCGATGCCGATGAATAACAGCGCTTTCCAGCGCTGTGGGTCCGGCTGGGCGGTTGCGGGCATGACGCCTCTCAGTTGACCGGGCGGCAGGGGTGGGCGGAGCTGCTCAGGGTGCCTGTTCCAGCGAGGGCAGCAGGGTGGGTAGCAGTTCGGCGACTACGTCGACTGCGGCGCGCCACGCTTCATCGCTGCCGGGTCCGCCCGCGGCGGTCCGGGCGAGGATGCCCTCGCGGGAGGCGAGCAGGAACATGGCGAGGTTCTGCGCGTCGACGCTCGTGCCGTTGCGCTCCAGTAGGCGGGCGAGGGCCCCGGTGACGGCCTTGTCGTGTTCGTGGAGCTGTGCGCTGAGCTCCGGGCTGCGGGCCGCGTCGAGCCGGAACTCCAGGAAGAGCAGGATCCAGCCCCGTTCGTCGGGGTCGACCGCCAGGAGCAGTTCCCCGATCCGTCGGGCCGCCCCCGGAGCCGGTTGGTTCAGCAGGCCCTCCAACTGGTCGAGCCGGTGCGCGGAGTGGCGGTCGAACAGCGCGAGGACGAGGCCCTGCTTGCTCTCGAAATTGGAGTAGAAGGCCCCCCGGGTGTACCCGGCCGCCGCGCACACGTCCTCGATGGTGGTCTTCGCGTACCCCCGCGCGACCAGCACCTGCCCGGCGGCGTCGAGCAGCCGGGCGCGGGTGTGAGCACGTCGGCGAGGCGGCCGGCCGGAATCGGTGGAAGCAGTCTTCGATGGAGCCACGCGGGAACGATACATCATGTATTTAATACGCCGTGTATCGAACTGCCATATCGTCGGCCGGAGTTGGCGGTGGGGTCGTCTCCGGGTCGTCTCCCTGGCGGATGCGGCCAAGCCCCTGGCGTGGTGCATGGAAAAAGTGATATCACTTTGACAGCTGGATCGGAAAAACTCGCTGGAGGAGCTGGTCTCATGGCCACACCGCGTTCTGCCGTCGACGTCGAAGACGGCCCCGTCCTCGACCTTCCGGCGCCCAAGATCACCGAGCGGGTCATCACCGGTGCCGCGGGGCTGCCGGTGCTCGGAGGGACGCTGCTCGGCCTGCTCGCGGGGATCGGGGCGACCATCGTCGGCGGCATCCAACTGGCCGGCGGGTCCAAGGCGTTGGGGATCACCCTGCTGACCGCCGGGCCGCTGGCCGTCCTGGGCGCACTGCTGCTGCTGTGCGGGCTGACCGTGGTCTCGCCCGGCCAGGCGCGGGTGGTCCAGCTGCTCGGCCGCTACCGCGGCACCATCCGTGCCGAGGGCCTGACCTGGCTGAACCCGTTCACCAGCCGCCGCCGGATATCCACCCGGATCCGCAACCACGAGACCGAGACCAACAAGGTCAACGACGCGGACGGCAACCCGATCGAGATGGCCGCCGTGGTGGTCTGGCAGGTCGAGGACACTGCCAAGGCCGTGTTCGAGGTGGACGACTACAGCGACTTCGTCGCCATCCAGACCGAGACCGCCGTCCGGCACATCGCCAGCAGCTACCCGTACGACGCCCACCGCGAGGGCCAGTTGTCGCTGCGCGACGGCGCGGAGGAGATCAGCCGGATGCTCTCCGCCGAGATCGCGGCCCGGGTCGTCTCGGCCGGGGTGCGGGTCGTCGAGTCCCGGATCACCCGGCTCGCCTACGCGCCCGAGGTCGCCCAGGTGATGCTCCAGCGTCAGCAGGCCGGGGCCGTGGTCGCGGCACGGCGGCTGATCGTCGAGGGCGCCGTCGGTATGGTCGAGGAGGCGCTGGACCGGCTCGCCGAGCGTGACGTCGTCGAACTGGACGAGGAGCGCAAGGCCGCCATGGTGAGCAACCTCCTGGTGGTGCTCTGCGGCGACCGGGGCGCCCAGCCCGTCGTGAACACGGGCTCCCTCTACCAGTAAGGCGCGGCGTTGGCGACGGAGCGGAAGAAGATCCTGCTGCGACTGGACCCGGCGGTCCACGACGCACTGGCCCGGTGGGCCGCGGACGAGCTGCGCAGTGCCAACGCGCAGATCGAGTTCCTCCTTCGCCGTGCCCTCAGCGACGCGGGCCGGATGCCCGGCGACGCGGCCCGTCTTCCCCGGCGCGGCCGACCGCCCAAGGAGAACCCGGAGACCGGCGGTTCCGACGCCGGATGAACGGGCCCATCCACCGTCCATCTGCTTGGAGTCCATCGTGGACCTGCCCATCACCCTGCCGGAGAAGCTCTACCTGCTCGCCTACCACCCCGAGCGCGAGCGGCTCACCGCCACCGCCAGGCTCGACCTGGTGCTGCGGGCCGCCGCGCTCGCCGAACTCCTACGGCGCGCGCTGATCCGCGACGACGGCCGGCACCCGGCCGCCGTCGACGGCGCGTCGGCCGACGGCCTCGACCCGCTCTCCGCCGCGATGCTGGAGCAGATCCGGCAGGGCCGGCGGCGCAGCTGGCAGAGCTGGGTCGGCCGCCGCCAGGGCCCGGCGGCCCGCGCCGCGCGGGTGGTCCGGGACGGGCTGGCGGCGTCCGGGCGGATCCGGCTCGAACAGCGCCGCACGCTCGGACTGTTCCCGTCCACCCGGGTCGTCCTGCCGGAGCAGCGGCTGCGCAAGTCGCTCGTGGCATCGGTGGGTTCGGCGCTGAAGGCGCCGCTCAGCCGGGTCGACCCGGCGGACGCCGCGCTGGTCGCGCTGGTCGACGCCGCCCGGCTCGGAGCCGTCCTGACGTGGCGCCAGAGCCGCGAGTTCCGCACCCGGATCGACAAGCTGGCCCCCGCCGCGGGCCCCGTCCCGCGCGCCCTGCGCCGGGCCATCAGCACCCGCAACTCCGACGTCGCATTGGTCTGACCCACCCGGTGTGATCCGCAAGACAGGCCCGGTCGCCGACACGGCGGCCGGGCCTCCCGCGTTCCGGGCCCGCGCCCCATCCACCGATCGGTTGATCCACCGTCCACCGCGCCCGCCCGCAGCTCTGACCGTCCGGTCGATCCGCGGCCGGGGCCCCGCGCGGGAAGCTCGTTGCAGGCCGGAGGAACCGGCCGGACCAGCGGGGACGAGCGGGAGGGAGCGGCGCGATGGCCGTGATCGAGGTGGCGGGGCTGCGCAAGGCCTACGGGCGGCGCCAGGTGCTGGAGGAGGTCTCCTTCGGCGTGGAGCGCGGCGAGGTGTTCGGCCTGCTGGGGCCGAACGGCGCGGGCAAGACGACCGCCGTGGAGTGCTGCGAGGGCCTGCGCCGGGCCGACGCGGGGACGGTCCGGGTCCTCGGCCTGGACCCGGTGAAGGACGCCCACCGGCTGCGGCCGAGGATCGGCATCCAGCTCCAGCAGGCCCAGTTGCAGGGCGCGCTGCGGGTCGGCGAGGCGCTGGAACTGTACGCCGCGCTCTACCCGAACCCCCGGGACTGGCGCGAGCTGCTGGACGAGTGGGGGCTCGCCGACCAGCGCCGGACCCCGTTCGACAAGCTCTCCGGCGGCCAGCGCCAGCGGCTGTTCATCGCCCTCGCCCTGATCGGCAACCCCGAGGTGGCCTTCCTGGACGAGCTGACCACCGCGCTCGACCCGCAGGGCCGCCGCGACACCTGGGAGCTGATCCGGCGGATCCGCGACGAGGGCGTGACGGTGGTCCTGGTCTCGCACTTCATGGACGAGGTCGAGGCGCTCTGCGACCGGGCCGCCGTCCTCGACGGCGGACGGATCGTCGCCACCGGCACCCCCGCGGAGCTGATCGCCCGCTCCGGCACCGGCGGCACGCTCGGCTTCCGCCCCACCGGGCCGCTGGACACCGCCCGGCTGGCGGCCCTGCCGGGGGTCACCGGGGTCGAGGAGCGGGACGGCCGGGTCGAGGTCTCCGGTGTCGGGGACTTCGCCGACGAGGTCACCGGCCTGCTCGCCCGCGAGGGGATCGTCGTCACCGGGCTGCGGATCCGCGAGCACAGCCTGGACGACGCCTACCTCGCCCTGACCCGCCACGACGCCTGATCCGCCATCACCGCGCCCATCACCACGCCCGAGGGGACCACCACCGTGAACCACACCGCCCACGCCGTCCGCCGCCTGGCCGTCGCCGAGGCCCGCCTGTTCCTCCGCGACCCGCTGACCGCCTTCTTCGGCCTCGCCTTCCCCGTCGTGCTGTTCCTCGTCCTCGGCTCCGTCCCGGCCCTGCGCAAGACCTCGCCCGACATGCACGGCATGAGCACCATCCAGCTGTACGCGCCGATCCTGGCCGTCTTCACCCTGCTGCTGCTCGGCCTCAACGGCCTGCCCTCGCTGCTCGCCGCCTACCGCGAACGCGGCGTGCTGCGCCGGATGTCCGCCAGCCCCGTCCGCCCGGCGCTGCTGTTCGGCGCGCTGCTGCCGCTGTACCTGGGCGTCGCCGTCGTCTCGGTGCTGCTGGTGGTGGCGGCCGGGCCCCTGCTCGGGGTGTCGCTGCCGCGCCGGCCGCTGGGGTTCCTGCTGGCTTTCCTGCTGGCTGCCGCCGCGCTGCTGTCGATCGGCCTGCTGCTCGCCGCGGTCGTCCCGTCCGCCAAGGCCGGCAACGCGGTCGGTGCGCTGGCCTTCTTCCCGATGATGTTCTTCTCCGGGATCTGGCTGCCGCGCGAGTTCTCGCCGGCCCTGCTCAACCGGATCGGGGACTTCACCCCCAGCGGCGCCGCCGTCCAGACCTTGCAGGACGCCTGGTCCGGGCACTTCCCGCACGCCGTGGGCCTGCTCACACTCGCGGCGTACGCGGTGCTCGCGGGGGCCGCGGCTGCCAGGCTGTTCCGGTGGGAATGATCATGCGGCCGTCGGCCGACGAGAACGCGCTCGGCGACTGGCAGGACCGGCTGGACCGGTTGATCGGCCCGCTCTGCTACGTCGCCCTGCTGATCGCCACCGCCCTGGCCCTGCTGATCCCCGTCCCGAACGCGCGTTCCGCCGCCGTCGTCCTCCCGGCGGCGGCCGCCGCGTTCCTGTGGCTGGTCCTGCGCTCGGTGCTCGACCGCAGGCCGGGCCCGGACGGCCGCGCCCGGTACGCCGGCGCCCACTTCGCCGTCCTGCTGGCGCTGATCACCGTCCTGGTGCTGGACAACCCGATCTTCGGCTTCTTCGCCTTCACCGGCTACCTGCACGCCGCCCAGTACCTGCGGGGCCGGGCCCGGATGGCGGGCGCGGCCGTGGGCACCGTCCCCACCTCGCTCTCCCAGGTCGGCGGGGTCCTGCCCGACAGCCTGGCGAAGGTCGGCGGACTGCTGGCCGTCGTCGCCTTCAACCTGATGGTGGTCGGGCTGATGTTCGCGCTCAGCGAGGCGGCCGACCGGCTGAGCGCCCGCCGCAAGGCCGCCAACGCCGAACTCGCCGAGGCCAACCGGCTGCTCACCGAGACGCTCGCCGAGAACGCCGGACTGCACGCCCAACTCCTCGTCCAGGCCCGGGAGGCCGGGGCCGCGGACGAGCGCCGCCGGCTCGCCCGGGAGATCCACGACACCGTCGCCCAGGGCCTGGCCGGGATCGTCACCCAGCTCCAGGCCGCCGACCAGACCCGCGCCCAGGACGCCGCGGCCGCCGAGCGGCACCAGGCGAACGCGGCGGCCCTCGCCCGGGAGAGCCTGACCCAGGCCCGCCGGGCCGTCCACGCGCTGCGCCCGATCGAACTGGAGCGCGCCGCGCTGCCGGAGGCGCTGGCGGAGCTGGTCGAGCAGTGGCGGGAGCGCAACGACGCCGCCGCCGGGCTGACCGTCACCGGCGAGGCCCGCCCGCTGCACCCCGAGGTCGAGGTGACTCTGCTGCGGATCGCCCAGGAGTCGCTGGCCAACGCCGCCAAGTACGCGCGGGCCTCCCGGGTCGGGGTCACCCTCTCGTACATGCCCGGCCTGGTCACCCTGGACGTCCGGGACGACGGCGTCGGCTTCGACCCGGCCGCCGAGCCCGCCTCCCGGGCCGCCGGCGGCGGCTACGGTCTGGACGTGATGCGCCGCCGCGTGCAGCGCCTGGCCGGGCGGCTCGACCTGGAGACCGAACCGGGCGCCGGCACGACCGTGTCCGCGACCCTGCCGGCGATCAGCATGGAGGAGTAGCACCGTGAGCGACGCGACGACGATCAGACTGCTGTTGGTGGACGACCACCCGGTGGTGCGGGACGGGCTGCGCGGGATGTTCACCGCCGCCCCCGGCTTCGAGGTGGTCGGCGAGGCCGGGGACGGCGCCGAGGCGCTGGTCCTGGTTGCCGCGCTGCGCCCGGACGTGGTGCTGATGGACCTGCGGATGCCGCGGATGGACGGTGTCACCGCGATCCGCGAGATGGCCGAACGCGGCCTGCCCGGGCGGGTCCTGGTGCTCACCACCTACGACACCGACGCCGACGTGCTGCCCGCCGTCCGGGCCGGCGCCACCGGCTACCTGCTCAAGGACGCCGCCCGGGAGGAGCTGTTCCACGCCGTCCGGGAGGCCGCCCGCGGCGCCTCGGTGATCGCGCCGACCGTCGCCGCCAAGCTGCTCGGCCAGGTCCGCGCGCCCGTCCGGGAGCCGCTCAGTCCGCGCGAGCTGGAGGTGCTGGAACTGGTCGCGTCCGGGGCCACCAACCGGGAGGCCGCCGCCCGGCTGTTCATCAGCGAGGCCACCGTGAAGACCCATCTGATCCACGTCTACGCCAAGCTCGACGTCAAGGACCGCGCCTCCGCCGTCGCCGCCGCCTACAACCTGGGGCTGCTCACCCCGACCGGCCGGCCATAAGACCGACCGGTCTAAGCTGGCCGGATGCTCGAACCCGCCCTGCTGCCGACCCCGCTGGTGGACTGCACCGACGAGGTGTTCGCGCGGGCCGGAGTGGAACTGCGGCTCAAACGGGACGACCTGCTGCACCCGAGCGTCCCGGGCAACAAGTGGCGCAAGCTCGCGCCCAACCTGGCGGCCGCCGTCGCCCAGGGCCATACCCGGCTGCTGACCTTCGGCGGGGCGTACTCCACCCATCTGCGGGCGGTCGCGGCGGCCGCCGCGGCGCTCGGCCTGGAGAGCGTCGGGCTGGTCCGCGGCGAGGAGCTGGCCGACCGGCCGCGCAACTGGTCGCTGCGGGCGGCCGAACGGGCCGGGATGCGGCTGGAGTTCCTGACCCGCGCCGAGTACCGGGAGGCCACCGGCCGCGCCGCCGCCGGCACCACGGCCGGTCCGCAGGGGCGCTGGGGCCACTGCCTGGTGCTCCCGGAAGGCGGCTCCAACGCGCTGGCCGTGACCGGCGCGGCGGCGATCCCGGCCGAACTGCCCGACCTGGGCGGGCACGACGTGGTCTGCTGCCCGGTCGGCACCGGCGGCACCCTGGCGGGCATCGCGGCCGGCCTGCCGCCGGGCGCGCGGGCGCTCGGCGTGGCCGTGCTGCGCGGCGGCGAGGGCTACCTGGAGGGCGAGGTCACCCGGCTCCACCGGGCCGCCTACGGCCGGGAGTTCGACAACTGGCGGATCGACCACGCGCACCACGGCGGCGGCTACGGCAAGGTCCCGGCCGAACTGGCCGCCTTCGCCGAGCGGTTCGAAGCCCGCCACGGCATCCCGCTGGAACGCCGTTACGTGGCCAAGCTGCTGGCCGCGCTGACCGGCCTGGCCGCCGCCGGAGCCTTCCCCCGCGGCACCCGGCTCACCGCCGTCGTCACCGGCCTGCCCGACCCGGAGTAGACCCGGACCCTAGTGGACCCGGAGCGGGCAGGCCGGAACGGCTCATCCGAAGGTCAGGTCGGCGCACGGGTCGGTGTCGGCGCCGCGGGTGTTCTCCGCTATGCCGGTGGGCACCCCGCTGGGCACGCCGCTCGGGTCGGCGGTGGCGGGGGCGGAGGACTTGGCGCCGGGGCCGCTGGCGACCGCGTCCAGCTTGGTGGCGGGGCTGGGCCGGTAGTCGCGGCCCAGGGTGACGGTGATGCCCTCGGAGCCCGGTTCCTCGACCGCGCGCGCCCCCGGGAAGAGCGCGGCCACCTGGTCGGCGGCGGCCTTCAGGGCCGGGTCGTAGCTGATCTCGGTCTGCATCCGTCCGCCGGCGGGCTTGCCGAGCGTGACGTTCTGGAAGCCCCGGGCCCGCAGCGCCTCCCCGCCGGAGGTGGACAGGCCGGGGGTGCCGACGCCGTTGACCACCAGCACGGGGGCCGCGGCCTGTTCGGGCGTGAGCGGTGCGGACGGGCCGGCCGAGGCTCCCGGGGTCGCGCCGTCGGGGCCGGGGGCGGTGGGGGAGGGCGCCGGGGTGTCGGTGCCGGAGGTGCTCTGGCCGTCCAGGGTGCGGTCCTCGCGCAGTAGCCGCCACAGCGTGTTGGCGTCCGGCTGGACGAGCTGGACGCGCTCGCCGGCGAAGCGCCAGGGCGCGGTCACGAAGGTGATGTCGGACAGCTTGATGTCCTGGAGCGAGCGGGCGAAGTCCACCAGCTTCATCGCGGTGCCCAGCCCCTCGTCCACGGTGAGCGAGCGGGTGGCCGCGTCGGCGAGCGGGAGCAGCGTGGGCAGGGAGAAGCCCTGGCCCTGCACCTTCTTGATCATCGAGGAGACGAAGGCCTGCTGGCGCTTCATCCGCCCGATGTCGGAGTTGTCGCCGAAGCCGTAGCGGGCCCGCAGGTAGTCCACGGCGGGCTGGCCGGAGAGCTTCTGCATGCCCTTGCGGAGGTGTATGCCGTGCGAGTCGACGTTGTTGGGGACGCAGACGTCCACGCCGTTGATGGCGTCGGCCATCGCGGCGGCGCCCTTGAAGTCGACCACGATGGTGTGGTCGATCCGCAGGCCGGTGAGCGTCTCGACGGTGTTCTGCGTGCAGGCCGGGTTGCCCTTGGGGAACTCGCCGATGGTGAAGGCCGAGTTGAACATCTGGTTGTTCCGGGGCGTGGTCCAGGTGCCGCTCGGCAGCTTGCAGGAGGGGATGGTGACCAGGGTGTCCCGGGGTATGGAGACGCCGACGGCGTGCTTGTGGTCGGCGTAGACGTGCACCAGCATCGCGGTGTCGGAGTGGCCGACGCCCTCGTCGCCGCCGCCGATCGCGCTGTTGCCGTCGTCGCGGGTGTCCGAGCCGAGCACCAGGATATTCACCGGCAGTTGGGCGCCGGGGGTGACCGGGGCGGGCGCGGGCGGGCGCTCGGTGGCGACGCCGCCCGGGTCGAAGGTGGTGATGTTGTTGTCCAGCCGGTGGTAGAACCAGGCCCCGGCGCCCACGACGGACAGCACCAGGACGGCGGCCAGGCCGATGGCTGTCCGCAGGTAGCGGCGCCTGCGCGTGCTGCTGCCCATCCTCCGTGTCCCCCCGTCTTTCCGTCTCTCGTGTTCGATGTTCGAACATTAGACGTTTCGACGGGCTGTTCGGTTACCTCTGCCGGCGGCCCGGATTTCGCTCCGGGGCTGTGATGCTGATCACGCCCCGGATGCTGGTCACGCTCCGGGGCCGGCGGCGCCGGTGAGCATCCGGCGGAGCAGGTCGCGCAGGACGGCCCGCTCGTCGTGGCCGAGGGCGGCCAGCGGCTCGCGGGCGAAGTTCAGCGATTCGCGCAGTTCCTCGGAGGCGGTGGCGCCGGTGCCGGTGGCGGCGACCAGCTTGACCCGGCGGTCCTGCCGGTCGGCCTCCCGGGTGACGAAGCCGCGGGCTTCGAGCCGGTCGACGATGCCGGTGATGTTGGACGGCTCGCAGCTGAGCGTCTGGGCGATCTGGCGCATCGGCATGGGGCCGCGGCGCAGCAGGGCGAGCACCTTGGCCTGGGCGCCGGTGAGCGAGCGGGCGGCGGCCGCCTCCTCGTACTCGCGATGGAACAGCGCGACCAGGTTGGCCATCAGATCGACGACCTCGCGGGTGATCTCGTCGGACTGCGGCGTGGCGGTCCGGGTCGACTGGGTGTCCATGTCCGAGAGTCTACCTGAAAAGTTGACAACATGAACCTTTCATGCCCATCGTTACTTCAGTAGCTCAACCTTTCATGCATCGGAACCACCTAAGGAGCGCCTCCCATGGCAGAGCAGGCCGCACCCGCGACCGCCCGTGAATGGCACCTCGCCGCCCGACCCCAGGGCTGGCCGGTGCCGACCGACTTCGCCCTGGTCGAGGCCCCGGTCCGGACCCCGGGCCCGGGCGAGATCCTGGTCCGCAACGCCTTCCTCTCGGTGGACCCGTACATGCGGGGCCGGATGAACGACGTGAAGTCCTACGCCCCGCCGTTCCGGCTCGGCGAGGCCATGGAGGGCGGCGCGGTCGGCTACGTGGTCGCCTCCGGGGCCGAGGGCTTCGCCCCGGGCGACGCCGTGCTGCACGGCCTCGGCTGGCGCGAGTACGCCACCCTGGACGCCCGCCACGCGGTCAAGGTCGACCCGGCCGCCGCCCCGCTCTCCGCCTACCTCGGCGTGCTCGGCATGCCCGGCCTGACCGCCTACGCCGGGCTGCTCGCCGTCGGCGGCCTCAAGAAGGGCGACAAGCTCTTCGTCTCCGGCGCGGCCGGCGCGGTCGGCAGCATGGTCGGCCAGATCGCCAAGCTCAAGGGCGCCTCGCTGGTGGTCGGTTCGGCCGGCTCGGCGGAGAAGGTCGCCAAGCTGGTGGACGTCTACGGCTACGACGCCGCCTTCAACTACAAGGACGCCCCGGTCCACGAGCAGCTGGCGCAGGCCGCCCCCGACGGCATCGACCTCTACTTCGACAACGTCGGCGGGGACCACCTGGAGGCCGCGATCGGCGCGCTCACCGTGCACGGCCGCGCCGTGCTCTGCGGCGCGATCGCCCAGTACAACGACACCACCGCCCCCGCCGCCCCGCGCAACCTGGCGCTCGCGATCGGCAAGCGGCTGCGCCTGGAGGGCATGCTGGTCAGCGACCACGCGGCGCTGCAGTCGCAGTTCGTCGCCGACGTGGCCGGCTGGCTGACGTCCGGCGAACTGCGCCACGAGGAGACCGTGGTGGACGGCTTCGAGCGCACCGCGGACGCCTTCCTCGACCTGCTGCGCGGCGTCAACACCGGCAAGATGGTGGTCCGCCTGGACGGCTGACCCTCCGTCAGCTCGCCGACCGCCCCGCCGCCCCCACCGGGCGCGCGGGGCGGTTTGCGTACGGGCGCAGGGGAATCGGTCGCACTACCGCATTCCGGCCGGATCCGAAAGTGCGTCATCCACGGTGCGGGGCGGCGCGGTACGGTGGGTCCCGCCTGGCGATGGGGCCGTTCGGGGGAGAGATCCGGCCGAGGGGTAGACCTCGTTGAGGATTCGACTAGCATTGAGCGAAAGCCTGTCCGTTTTGCTCAATTTAGTAGCTTAATGTCGGCTAACGTGGGTAACTGTGGATCAACTGCAGGCACGAGGCAGCTGGGGAAGGCGACCCTCGTCCACAGCCTGGAGGTCCCGGTGACGACACGTGGAGTTCTCTACATCCACTCCGCGCCCCGCGCGCTGTGCCCGCACGTCGAGTGGGCCGTCGCGGGGGTGCTGGGTGTACGGGTGAGCCTGGACTGGATCCGCCAGCCGGCCTCGCCCGGACACTGGCGTGCCGAGCTTTCCTGGCAAGGGGAGCCCGGTACGGCCTCGAAGGTCGCCTCCGCGCTGCGCGGTTGGCAGCTGATGCGGTACGAGGTCACCAGTGAGCCCTGCGCCACGGCGGAGGGGGAGCGGTACAGCAGCACGCCCTCGCTCGGCATCTTCCACGCCGTCACGGGCATCCACGGCGACATCCTGATCCCCGAGGACCGGCTGCGCGCCGTCCTGCTGCGGGCCCGCAGCGAGGGGGCCGACCTGGAGGCCGAGATCTCCCGGCTGCTGGGCAAGCCCTGGGACGACGAGCTGGAGCCGTTCCGCTACGCGGGCGAGGGGGCACCGGTGCGCTGGCTGCACCAGGTGGTCTGAGCCGGCGGGCGCACGACGCGGCGCATGAGAGGGGCCGGCGAGCGCCCGCCCCTCTCTGTGCGTTCGGACCAGGTGCGTACCGAGTCGGTGCGTACCGGGTCGGTGTGCGGACTAGCGGGAGCGGAAGGCCAGCACCACGTTGTGGCCGCCGAAGCCGAACGAGTTGTTCAGCGCCGCGATCCGGCCCTCGGGCAGCGGGCGGGCCTCGCCGCGCACGATGTCCGCGTCCACGTCGTCGTCCAGCTCGTCGACGTTGATGGTCGGCGGGGCGATCCGGTGGTACAGGGCCAGCACGGTGGCGACGGTCTCGATGCCGCCGGCGCCGCCCAGCAGGTGGCCGGTCATCGACTTGGTGGCCGAGATGGCGATGTGGTCGAGGTCGTCGCCGAGCTCCTTGCGCAGCGCCTTCAGCTCGGCGGTGTCACCCTGCGGGGTCGAGGTGGCGTGCGCGTTGACGTGCACGATCTCGGCCTTGTCCAGGGTGTTGCGGTCGAACAGGTCGGCCAGCGCGCGGGCCACGCCGGCGCCGGTCGGCTCGGGCTGGGCGATGTGGTGGGCGTCCGAGGACAGGCCCTGGCCCACGGCCTCGCAGTAGATCCGGGCGCCGCGCGCCTCGGCGTGCTCGACCGACTCCAGCACGACCACGCCGGCGCCCTCGCCCAGCACGAAGCCGTCCCGGCCCTTGTCGTACGGGCGGGAGGCGCCCTCGGGGTCGTCGTTGTTCTTGGACATCGCCATCATGTTGGCGAACGCGGCGATCGGCAGCGGGTGGATCGCCGCCTCGGTGCCGCCGGCCACCACGACGTCGGCGCGGCCGGTGCGGATCATCTCGATCGCGTAGCCGATCGCCTCGGCGCCGGAGGCGCAGGCGGAGACGGGGGTGTGCACACCCGCGCGGGCGCCGACCTCCAGACCGACGTTGGCCGCCGGGGAGTTGGGCATCAGCATCGGGACGGTGTGCGGGGAGACCTTGCGGGCGCCCTTCTCCTTCAGCACGTCGTACTGGTCGAGCAGGGTGGTCACGCCGCCGATGCCGGAGGCGATGACGGTGCCGAGGCGCTCGGGGGCGAGCTTGGAGGAGTCGTCGGTGGCCGGCGTCTCGTAGCCGGCGTCGGCCCAGGCCTCACGGGCGGCGATCAGCGCGAACTGGGCCGAGCGGTCCAGCTTGCGGGCCAGCGGCCGGGGGAGGATCTCGCCCGGCTCGACGGCCGTGCGGGCGGCGATCTTGACGGGCAGCTCGGCGGCCCACTCCTCGGTCAGGGCCGCCACTCCGGAGCGTCCTGCGACCAGGTTCTCCCAGGTGGTGGCGGCGTCGCCGCCCAGCGGCGTGAAGGCGCCGATACCCGTGACGACCACGGTACGGTTTTCAGCGGTCACTGGTTCTTCTTCTCTCACGATCGTGGGGTCGGCGGCGAGCCGAGGAAGGGCCCGGGCCGGCGCCCCGGGGGGGGGCCCCCCCGGCCGGGGGGGGCCCCGCGCCCGGGCCGGGCGCCCCCCGCCCCCGCCCCCCCAGGCGCGCTCAGCCCCCCCGCCGA
>NZ_JBHWIR010000129.1:14846-22255 GCF_042731835.1 Kitasatospora sp. NPDC059817
GGGGGGGCGGGCGGCCCCCCCGGCCGGCGCCCGCCGGCCCGCCGGGTGGGGCTCCCGGCCCGGCGGGGCGGCCAGGCTCGGGGGAGCCGGGCCGACGAGTCAGCCGTCCGAGGCGTCGAGAACGCCGGACGTGCTGGAGGGATCGAACGGGTCGATCGCTCAGGCGGCGGCGTTGGTGAGGATGTAGTTCACCGCGTCGCCGACGGTCTTCAGGTTCTTGACCTCGTCGTCCGGGATCTTGACGTCGAAGCGCTCCTCGGCGGCCACGACGACCTCGACCATGGACAGCGAGTCGACGTCCAGGTCGTCCGTGAAGGACTTCTCGAGCTCGACGTCCTCGGTCGGGATACCGGCGATCTCGTTGACGATCTCGGCGAGACCTTCCAGAACCTCGTCCTTGGTAGCCATACTGGCTGCTCCTCTTCGGTGTTGAACGCGTCCGACCGGCGGCCGGACGCAGGCTTTGCGGAATGAGTGGGGCGAAACGCGCCTAGGGGAGCGTAACGACTGCCGCGGCGTACACGAGACCCGCCCCGAACCCGATGATCAGTGCGAGGTCGCCGCTGCGGGCCTCGCCGCTCTCCAGCATGCGCTCCATCGCCAGCGGGATGGAGGCCGCCGAGGTGTTGCCGGTCTCGGCGATGTCGCGGGCGACCGGCACCGAGTCGGGCAGCTTGAGCGCCTTGATCATGGCGTCGGTGATGCGCATGTTGGCCTGGTGCGGGATGAACGCGCCGAGCTGGTCGGCGGTGACCCCGGCGGCGTCCAGCGCCTGCTGGGCCACCTTGGCCATCTCCCACACCGCCCAGCGGAAGACCGGCTGGCCGTCCATCCGCAGGGCCGGCCACTTGGCCTCCTCGCCCACGCCGTTGACGGCGTCGGGCTTGGCGAAGGCGGTGTCCCAGGCCTGGGTCTGCGAGATGACGTCGGACTGCGAACCGTCCGAGCCCCAGATCAGCTTGCCGATACCGGGCGTGTCGGACGGGCCGACGATCGCGGCGCCGGCGCCGTCGCCGAAGATGAACGCGGTCGAGCGGTCCGACTGGTCGGTCAGGTCGCTCAGCCGCTCGACGCCGATCACCAGCACGTACTCGGCGCTGCCGCCGCGGATCATGCCGTCGGCCAGGCCCAGGCCGTAGCCGAAGCCCGCGCAGGCGGCCGAGATGTCGAAGGCCGGGGCGGTGCCGCAGCCGAGCCGCTCGGCGATCTCGGTGGCGATCGCCGGGGTCTGCTTGAGGTGCGAGACGGTCGCGACGATCACGCCGCCGATCTGGTCCGGGGTGATCCCGGCCTGGGCGATGGCCTTGCCGGAGGCCTGCACCGACATCTCGGCGACGCTCTCCTCCGGGCCGGCCCAGCGGCGCTCGGCGATCCCGCTGCGGGTGCGGATCCACTCGTCCGAGGAGTCGATCCACTCCAGCACCTCGGCGTTGGGGATCACCCGGACCGGGCGGTAGCCGCCCACGCCGAGGATGCGCGCGTACTGCGCGCCCTCGGACGGGCGGATCTGCGGCTTCGTCATGCCTGGGTCTCCTGATCCTGACCGCCGTGCTCCGCGACGAGCGCGCGGGCCTTGTCCAGGTCGGCGGGGGTCTTGAGGGCAAGCGTCGCCACACCCTTGAGGTTGCGCTTGACCAGTCCGGTGAGAGTGCCCGCGGGGGACAGCTCGATGACGGCGGTCGCACCCAGCTGCCCGAGGGTCTCCATGCAGAGGTCCCAGCGGACCGGGTTGGAGACCTGCGACACCAGGCGGGTGAGCACCTCGGCGCCGGAGGCCACGACCTCGCCGTCCTTGTTGGAGACGTAGCGGACCTGCGGGTCGGCCACGGTCAGCGTCGGGGCCAGCGCGGCCAGCCGCTCGACACCCGGGGCCATGTGCTCGGTGTGGAAGGCGCCGGCCACCTTCAGGGCGACCAGCTTGGCACCGGCCGGCGGGTCCGCCTTCAGCGTCTCCAGCTGGGCCAGCGTGCCGGCGGCGACGATCTGGCCGCCGCCGTTGTTGTTGGCCGCGGTCAGGCCGTGCTCGGCCAGCTTCGCCGCGACGACCTCCGGGTCGCCGCCGAGCACGGCGATCATGCCGGTCTCGGTGACGGCGGCGGCCGCGGCCATCGCCCGGCCGCGCTCGCGGACGAAGGTCAGCGCGTCGTGCGCGCTCAGCACCCCGGCGCCGGCGGCGGCGGTGATCTCGCCGACGCTGTGGCCGGCCACGGCGCCGACCAGCTTGCGGGCGACGTCCTCGTCCGGGAACAGCTCACGGGCGGTCATCAGACCGGCCGCGACCAGCAGCGGCTGGGCGACGGCGGTGTCCTTGATCTCCTCTGCGGAGGCCTCGGTCCCGGCGTGCACCAGGTCGAGCCCGGCGACCTCCGACCAGCCGCGGAGGCGGTCGGCGACACCGTCCAGCTCCAGCCAGGGGCTGAGGAAACCGGGGGACTGGGCACCCTGTCCAGGGGCGACGATTACGAGCACGGTTCAACCCTCTCTCGCCAGGCGCCCAGGGGCGGGTAGGCGACGGTAACGAAGAAAACCATCCGGGATTGTAAGTTCCCTACAGGCGGTTCAGCTCGGCTCCCCGGCCGCGGTGAGTCGGCCGAGGGCGAGTGCGATCCGCAGCGTGAACGCCGAACGCACGTCGGACGGGGCGTACCCCGTGACGTCGGTCACACGTCGTAGCCGGTAGCGCACCGTATTGGGGTGGACGAAGAGCATCCGGGCGGCGCCCTCCAGCGAAGAGGCCTGCTCCAGGTAGACGCTCAGCGTTTCCAGCAGCGCCGAGCCGGCTTCGTCCAGCGGTGTGTAGATCTCCTCCACCAGCTGGCGGCGGGCGGCCTGGTCGCCGGCCAGCGCGCGCTCGGGCAGCAGGTCGTCGGCCAGCACCGGGCGGGGTGCGTCCGGCCAGGCGGCGCAGGCCCGCAGGCCGGCCGCGGCGGCGTGCGCCGAGCGGGTCGCCGAGAGCAGGTCCGGCACGGTCGGGCCGACCACCACCGGGCCCGGCGCGAACTGGCCGATCAGCGCCCGGGCCGCGTGCACCGGCTCCTTGTCGCCGCCGACCACGACCACCAGGCGCTTGCCCAGCACCCCGGTCAGCACGTGCAGCTTGGCGTACCGGGCGGCCCGGCGGATCGCCTCGACCACCAGCTCGCTGTCGCCGTCCGGGGCGCTGCCCATCACCACCCGGACCTGGCTGGGCTGGCCCCAGCCGAGCGCCGCGGCCCGCGACAGCACGCCCTCGTCCGCGTCGCCGGACAGCAGCGAGTTGACCACCAGCGCCTCCAGCCGGGCGTCCCAGGCGCCGCGCGCCTCGGCCGCCTGGGCGTACACCTGGGCGGTCGCGAAGGCGATCTCCCGGGCGTAGACCAGCACCGACTCGCGCATGTCCGCCTCGTCGCCGGGGGCGGCCACCTCCTCGATGGCCTCCTCCATCACCTCGATCGTGGTGCGGATCAGCTCGACGGTCTGGCGCAGGGTGATCGCCCTGGTCAGCTCGCGCGGGGCGGTGCCGAAGACGTCCGTGGAGATCGCCTGGGCGGCGTCCGGGTGGCGGTACCACTCGGTGAAGGCGGCGATGCCGGCCTGGGCGACCAGGCCGATCCAGGAACGGTGCTCCGGCGGCATCCGCCGGTACCAGCCGAGCTGGTCGTCCATCCGGGAGATCGCGGCGGTGGCCAGCTTGCCCGAGGACTTCTCCAGCCGCTTGAGCGTCGCGGCCCGGCGCTCGGCCCGCTCGGCGGCCATTCTGCGCTCCTGCGCGGTCAGGCGGGGCGCCGCCCGGCCGGGGCGGTCGCGGCCGGCCCTGGGGGCCGGGCTCTTCCCGGTCGGCTCGGCCGTGGGACTGGGTTCGCTCTTGGAGTTCGCGGAAGCGGCTGGCACAAGGACAAGACTGCCTCACGTGAGTGACTGCTCGTGCACACCCCCCGGTGCAGCGGCACGGTGGTGCCGGTCACACCCACTACCGTGGGGCCCGTGACAGACGACGCCGCCCGCCCCCGCGCCGACCTGCGCCGCACCGCCGAGCGCTACCTCTCCACCCCGGCCGAGGGCGTCGAGACCCGACACGCGTTCTCCTTCTCCGGCCACTACGACCCGAAGAACACGCACTTCGGCGCGCTGCTCGCGTGCAACGAGGAACTCCTCGCCCCCGGCGCCGGGTACGAGGAGCACAAGCACCGGGACACCGAGATCCTCACCTGGGTGCTGGAGGGCGCGCTGGCGCACCGGGACTCCCAGGGGCACGGCGGGGTGGTCCGCCCGGGGATGGTCCAGCACCTCGGCGCGGGCTCCGGCGTCACCCACACCGAGCGCAACGTCGGCGGGGCCGTCGGCCCGGTCCGCTTCGTCCAGATGTGGCTCCAGCCGGACGTGTTCGACGCGCCCCCGGCGTACGGGCTGCGCAAGGTGGAACCGGCCGACGGCGGGTTGACGCTGCTCGCCTCCGGGCTGGAGCGCGACGCCGGGACGGACGCCCTGCGGCTGCGCCGCGGCGACGCCGCGCTCTGGCTGGCGACGGCGGGGCCGTGGCAGCCGCTGCCCGCACTGCCCGAGGCCGCCTGGCGGTACGCGCACCTGACCGCCGGCTCGCTCGGCTACCGGACGATCCCGGGGCCCAAGGGCGGCGGCCGCTCGATGGCCCCGGGCGACAGCGTGCGGATCACCGGCGACGCCTTCGCCGACCCGACGGCCGGCGAGACCGGCGCCGAACTCCTGCTCTGGGAGATGCACTCGCCGGTCTCGTACGGCTAGGGGCTGTCCTTTCAGCCTTCCAGTCGTTCAGCTGTTCAGTTCGGCCAGGACCGCGTCCGAGCAGGCCGGCCAGACCTCGGCGGCCCACGGGCCGAAGTCCCGGTCGGTGAGCGCGACGCAGGCCACGCCTGCCTCCGGGTCGACCCACAGGAAGGTGCCGGACTGGCCGAAGTGGCCGAAGGTGGCGGGCGAGTTGGCGGTGCCCGTCCAGTGCGGGGCCTTGCCGTCGCGGATCTCGAAGCCGAGACCCCAGTCGTTCGGCCGGCGGTGGCCGTAGCCGGGCAGCACGCCGCTGGTGCCCGGGAAGGCGACCTCGCGGGTGGCCTGCCGGACGGTGGACGGGTCCAGCAGCTTCGGGGACTGGAGCTCGGCGGCGAACCGGACCAGGTCCGCGACGGTGGACAGGCCGCCGGCGCCGGCCGGGGACTTGTGCGCGGTGTTCAGCAGGGTGTCGTGCATGCCCAGGGGCTCGAACACCGCCTCGGCGGCGTACCGGGAGAACTCGATCCCGGCGGCGTCGGACAGCGCCCGCGCCAGCGCGTCGAAGCCCGCGTTGGAGTACAGCCGGCGGTTGCCGGGCTCGGCGAACACCCGGTTCTCGTCGAAGCCCAGGCCGGAGGTGTGCGCGAGCAGGTGGCGGACGGTCGAGCCGGCCGGCCCGGCCGGGTCGTCCAGCTCGAAGACGCCCTCCTCGACCGCGACCAGCACCGCGTACGAGGTGAGCAGCTTGGTCACCGACGCCAGCGGGAACAGGTGCTGCTGCGGCCCGTACGTGCCCAGCACCGCGCCGTCCGCCCCCCGGACCACCGCCGCCGCGGCGTGGGGCACCGGCCAGTTCTCGATCATCCGCAAGCTCTCCATGCGCCCGACTCTAACGAAGGCCCGAAAACGGGTGGCGGGAGCACCCGGGTGCGAGGCTTGCTTGGAGTGCACTCCAACTCGATAGCGTCGTCGTCACCGCTCACCACAGGGGGTAACCGATCATGGCCACGCTCGCACCCGTCCAGCTCGACCTGCGGACCTGCGCCGACGTGTACCAGCGCCCGGTCGGCGATCCGGACCGGACCCCGCGGCACACCATCAGCGAGGTCGCCGTGGCCAGCGGGCTCACCGCGCACACCCTGCGCTGGTACGAGCGGATCGGCCTGCTCGACCCGGTCGACCGCTCCGCCAGCGGCCAGCGCCGCTACTGCGACGCCGACCTGCACCGGCTGGCCTTCCTGGGCCGGCTGCGGCTGACCGGCATGCCGATCGCCGACATGCTCCGCTACGTGGAGCTGGCCCGCGAGGGTGAGCGGACCTACGAGGCGCGGCGCCAACTGCTGGTCGACCAGCGCGAGGAGGTCCGCCAACGGGTCGCCGACCTCCAGGCCACCCTCGCCGTCCTCGACTACAAGATCGACCTGTACTCCGGCCGGATCGCCGCGTCCGACGAACCGGCCGTCCACCGCCACGAGTAGCCGCCATCAGCACGCCGCACGCGGAGCACGCCGCACGTGGAGTACGCCGCACGCATGCGCCGCACGCAGAGGAAGAAGCAGAGCGATGACCGTTCCCGTCCTCCCCACCGCCCGACTCGGCACCGACGGCCCGTTCGTGGGCGTCCAGGGCCTCGGCTGCATGGGCATGAGCGACTTCTACGGCCCGACCGACCGGCCCGAGGCGCTCGCCACCCTGGACGCCGCCCTGGAAGCCGGCGTCACCCTGTTCGACACCGCCGACGCCTACGGCTTCGGCCGCAACGAGGAGCTGATCGGCCCCTTCGTCCGCGCCAACCGCGACCGGGTGGTGCTCGCCACCAAGTTCGCCGTGGAGCGCAAGGAGGACGACCCGAGTCACCGCGGCATCCGCAACGACCCGGCGTACATCCGGGCCGCCGTCGACGCCTCGCTGCGCCGCCTCGGCGTGGACGAGATCGACCTCTACTACATGCACCGCCGCGACCCGGCCGTGCCGCTGGCCGACTCGGTCGGCACCATGGCCGAGCTGGTCCGGGCCGGCAAGGTGCGCCGACTGGGGCTGTCCGAGGTGACGGGCGCCGAACTGCGCGAGGCGTACGCGATCCACCCGATCGCCGCGCTGCAGTCCGAGTGGTCGGTGTTCGCCCGGGACGTCGAGCGCACGGCGGTGCCGGCCGCGGCCGAACTGGGCGTCGCCTTCGTGCCGTACTCGCCGCTCGGCCGGGGCTTCCTGACCGGGGCGTTCCAGGCCGCCGAGCAGCTCGCGGCGGACGACGTCCGGCGCACCCAGCCGCGCTTCACCGGCGCCAACGCGGCGGCCAACGCCGAACTCCTGGCGCCGCTGCGGGAGATCGCGACGGCCCGCGGGGTGACCCTCGCGCAGGTCGCGCTGGCCTGGGTGCACCAGCGGGCCGAGGTGCACGGGCTGACCGTCGTGCCGATCCCCGGCACCCGCAAGCGCAGCCGGCTCGCCGAGAACACCGCGGCCGCCACGCTGCGGCTCACCGCCGAGGAACTGGCCCGGCTGGAGCCGGTGGCGGGGGAGGTGGCCGGGGACCGCTACCCGGACATGCGCTTCACCCAGGTCGGCCGGGAGTAGCGGCGGTGGGGGGGGGGGGGGGGGGGCCCGCCCCCCCCCCCCCCCCCCCGCCGCCCCCCCCACCCAGGCGCCCCCCCCGCGCGCCCCCCCCCGCGGCGCTGTGGTGTCGG